>JANLPD010000410.1:0-2971 GCA_031367045.1 Frankiales bacterium
CGGCGTCTTATAGTCGCACCTGTAGTGTGTGGCGACCTACTGCCTGTCGGTGATGACGGCCATGACCGTCATCGCGGTCGGGCAGCTCGGAACGACGGAGCGTCGGCAGCTGCTCGCACTGCCGGCCGGGAAATCGACGGCTGAGGATCAGGCCGCCGAGAGCGGGTAGCCCTCCCCCGGCGGCTAGTCGTCGGCTAGGCGGTTGCCCCGCGGGATGGGATACGAAGTCGAGTGTCGAGCAGCAGGTCGATCAGGTCGACGGCGCGATGGGCGGCTTCCAGGTCGCCGCGGATCACTGCCTCGCAGTAGTTCTTTGCGCAGGTGGCGAGCCGGCGGTCGCACTCACCCAGCTCCCAGACGGGCGCGATCATCACGGGCCCCAGCTAGCCAGGCTGACGGGCGGCGTGACGAGGGTCGTGACGAGGGTCGTGACGAAGGTCGTAACTGCACCGGCGATGGCTGTCACGTCCCTTCAGGTTCGTCAACCTTGTATCGGCGCCCGGCATGAGTGCTTGAGGTTTCGTTACCCCGGCCGCGCCCGCTGACACGGGCGGCCGGCAAGCCGGGCCGATCAGGCCGGGCCGATCAGGCCGGCGACGATCTGCGCTGACAGGGTGACCAGCGGCAGCCCACCGCCCGGATGGGACGACCCCCCGACAAGGAATAACCCCGGCACCGGCGAGCGGTTGGCCGGGCGCAGGAAGGCGGCCGACGGCCCGTTGCTCGACGTCCCGTAGATCGCACCGCCCACGGCACCTGTCCGGTCCTCCAGGTCGGCGGGGGTGATGGCGCGTGACCACAGCACCCGCTCCCGCACCGGGAAGCCGCGCTTTCCCAGCAGGTCGAGCAGGTGCTCGGAGTACGACGCCGCCAGACCCGAAGCCCGCCAGTCGACCGCGCCGGCGCCCATCCCGTGACGGGGGGCGTTGACCAGGACGAACCACGCCTCGTGGCCGGCCGGGCGCACCCTTGGATCATCGGGGGAGCAGACGTACAGCGTCGGGTCGGGCACCGGGCGGGCCGGGTCCCCGAAGACAGCGTCGAACTCTGCGTCGTAGTCACCCGGGAAGGCCACGGTGTGGTGTGCGAGCCCGGGTGTGCGGCCCGCCACGGCGAGCAGCAGGACGAAGCCTGACAGCGAGGGGGTCGCCCGGGCCAGGCGCCGCGCCGCGGCGGGTGCCGAGACGAGCGAGCCATAGAGCGTCGCGGCATCGACGTTGGCCACCACGACGTCGGCGGGCAGGTCCTGACCGTCCGCCAGGCGTACGCCGTCGACGCGCCCGGCGCTCGTCCTCACCTGGGTGACGCGCGCCTCGAGCAGGACCGTCGCGCCCCGCTCCAGTGCGCGCTCGTGTACCGCCTCGCCCAGACGGCGCAGGCCGCCGGGGACGTACCAGCCGCCGTACTCCTGCTCCACGAAGGGGACGGCGGCCAGCGCCGCCGGGGCGCGCCGCGGATCGGAGCCGGTATAGGTGGCGTAGCGGTCGAGGTAGGTGCGCAGCCGCGGGTCGCGCAGGTAGCGGCGGCCCAGCGCCCGCAGCGACCGGCCGGGGGCGATGGCGGCGATGTCCTGCGGGCGACGCAGGGCCAGCCGGGCAAGGGTGCCCGGGCCGTCGAGCGGGGACTCCAGGAAGGGCTGGCGGCTGGCCTGCCAGACCCGTCGGGCGCGGTCGGACAAACGGCGCCAGTCCTGCCCGCTGCCTGGCTCCAGGGCGGCATCGAGGTGGTCGCAGAAGGCGTCGAGGTCGGGGACCGCGTCGAAGGTGGCGCCGCCCGGGAAGCGGTAGCGGGCAGTCGGGTCGAGCCGCTCGAAGGACAGGCCGGCCGGCCAGCCGCCGGTCGAGGCAAACAGGTCCTCGAAGACGAACGGCATCGTCACCAGTGACGGCCCGGTGTCGAAGCGGAACGTCCCCGTTCCGGGTACCTCGACCTCGACGAGGCCGAGCTTGCCGCCGACCGCGTCGGCCGCCTCGCACACCACGACGTCGTGGCCGGCCGCCCCTAAGCGGGCGGCTGCTGCCAGCCCGCCCATGCCGGCGCCGATGATGACGACGCGGCTCACACCGCCCGGCCCTTCCAGGTCAGGCTGCCGCGGCGACGGGCAACGTGCGAGCGGCCCGTCAGCCAGAGCAGCAACGCCACGGAGACGGGGTGGGCGAGGGAGTCGGGCCAGACCCGTGAGCCGGTGCGCCGCGCGGTGACAGCCCGCCCGGCGATCCCGGCGACAACCGCCGCCTGACCCGCGCGGGACCCGCGCAGAGCCGCGACGGCGGGGACGACGTAGAGACCGGCGAGCACGACGGAGGTCGCCACCGGCACGGTGTGCAGGGATTTGGTGTAGCCGGCGACGAGCTCGTCCCACCCGTCGTACATCCGGCAGGTCGCGAGAGCGGTGCCGTCGACGACACCGCCGCGGCCGCCGACCCGCTTCACGGCTTTCAGCAGCTCGACGTCCTCCACCACCGCTGCGCGGACGGCAGCATGGCCGCCGGCCCGGACGTAGGTGCTGCGGCGCACGGCGAGGAGCTGGCCGTTGGCCGCCGACAGCGATTCCAGCGGCGAGCTCTCGGCGAGGCGCAGCGGCAGGAAGGTCAGCCACGACCACTGCAGCAGCGGCTGGACCAGGCGGGTGGCCCCGGGCGCCTCCTGCCGCGGGTAGGGCGAGATGAGGTCGAGGTTGGCCTCCTGGAGCAGCCCCACCGTCGCGGCGACCGCGCCGCAGGCGAGGACGACGTCGGCGTCGAGGAACACGAGCACCTCGCTGGCCGGGTCGGCCGCGTCGGCGAGCTGCTGGCAGGCATGCGGTTTGCCGAGCCAGCCGTCGGGGACAGCCGCGCCCGTGACGAGCCGCACGCGCGGGTCGTTGCCGGCCACCTGGCGCACGAGGTCGGCTGTCCCGTCGGCCGAGCCGTCGTCGAGGACGACGACCTCGAAGGTGCCGTCCTGGGCAAGCAGGGAGCGAAGACAGGGC
>JANLPD010000536.1:0-11349 GCA_031367045.1 Frankiales bacterium
ACCCAAGGCAGGACAACTTCATCTCCCTAGGGCCCCGTCGTTTAGCGGCCTAGGACGGCGCCCTCTCACGGCGTTAACGTGGGTTCGAATCCCATCGGGGCTACACATGGAGTTACGGCCTGGCTACGTTCAGTAGCCAGGTCGTGCTTTTGCTGTCCTGACTTCGCCCGCCATCGTGCCGCCGATGCACGCAAGCGTGATCGAACGGCCCCGCCGGCTGCCCCGGCCGCCACACCGACCCCACCCGTCACACCTTGCGTGCATCCGCGCCACGCGAGGCGCGGCGGACGGGGAACGCGCGGCGGACGGGGAACGCGCAACGGGAAGGGGTCAAGGGAGCGGCTCGTTACGTGACACCTCGGCTGAGCTCGGCCGCGGCGGCCATCACCGCATTTGCGTGCAGCCGGCCGGGGGACCGGGTAAGCCGCTCGAGCGGGCCGGACACGCTGACCGCAGCAACGACGCGGCCGTCGTGCGCCCGCACTGGTGCGGAGACCGAGGCCACCCCCTGCTCCCGCTCGGAGACCGAGTGCGCCCAGCCGCGTCGTCGTACCTCGGTGAGGACGCGACCGGTGAAGGCCGCCTCGGCAACCAGCGGGTCCTGCGGCGACCAGGCAAGCAGGACCTGGGCGGCGGACCCGGCAGTCAGGGTCAGCACGCTGCCAACCGGCACGGTGTCGCGCAGTCCGCTGCGGCGCTCCGCGGTGGCGACGCAGACCCGGCGTGGCCCCTGCCGCCGGTAGAGCTGGGCGCTCTCACCGGTGGTGTCCCGGAGCCGGGCCAAAACCGGGCCGGCCCGCTCGAGCAGGACATCGGCGGGTCGCCCGCCCGCGAGCTCGCCGAGACGTGGGCCTAGGCGCCAGCGACCCTCCCGGTCGCGGGCGAGCAGCCGGTGCACCTCGAGCGCGACGGCCAGCCGATGGGCCGTCGCCCTCGACAACCCGGTCCGCTCGGTGAGTGCGACGAGGGTGTCCGCTCCGCCCTCGACGGCATCAAGGACGAGCACGGCCTTGTCAAGTACGCCAACTCCGCTAGTGTGTTCCACGTACTGATACTGCCATCTCATATGTCGAGACAGCAAGGGGACTCTCCGATGGGACGCACACTCGCCGAGAAGGTCTGGGATGCCCACGTCGTACGACGGGCCGAGGGCGAGCCCGACCTGCTCTACATCGACCTGCACCTTGTCCACGAAGTGACGAGCCCCCAGGCGTTCGATGGGCTCAGGCTCGCGGGCCGCCCCGTGCGCCGGCCCGACCTGACGCTGGCAACCGAGGACCACAACGTCCCGACCGACGTCCTGACGATCGCTGACCCGGTGAGCCGCACCCAGGTCGAGACGCTGCGCAAGAACTGCTCGGAGTTCGGCATCCGCCTCTACCCGATGGGGGACGCTGGGCAAGGCATCGTGCACGTCATCGGCCCGCAGATGGGGATCACCCAACCGGGCACCACCGTCGTCTGTGGCGACAGCCACACGAGCACCCACGGCGCTTTCGGCGCGCTGGCGTTCGGGATCGGCACCAGCGAGGTCGAGCACGTCCTCGCCACGCAGACCCTCCCTCTCCTGCGGCCAAAGACGATGTCGGTCGAGGTGAGTGGCGCGTTGCAGCCGGGGGTCACTGCCAAGGACCTCGTGCTTGCCCTGATCGCGCAGGTGGGCACGGCCGGCGGCCAGGGACACGTGGTGGAGTACCGCGGCGAGGCCATCCGGGCGCTGTCGATGGAGGGCCGCATGACGGTGTGCAACATGAGCATCGAGTGGGGTGCCCGCGCGGGGATGATCTCACCGGACCAGACGACGTATTCCTACCTGCAGGGTCGGCCGCACGCGCCGCAGGGCGCGGACTGGGAAGCCGCTGTGGCGCATTGGGACTCGTTGCGCACAGATGAGGATGCCCAGTTCGACACTGTCGTGCTGCTCGACGCTTCCGCCGTGACGCCGTTCGTTACCTGGGGCACCAACCCGGGCCAGGGCGTCCCCCTCGGCGGGGTCGTGCCCGACCCTTCCGAGGCGCCCGCAGGAGCACAGCGCGAAGCAGCGGAGCGGGCCCTCGCCTACATGGGTCTGACTCCGGGGACACCGATGCGCGATGTTGCCGTCGACACCGTGTTTCTTGGTTCCTGCACCAACGGCCGGATGGAGGACCTGCGGGCCGCGGCTGAGGTGCTGCGGGGCCGCAAGGTGGCCGAGGGGGTCCGCGTACTCGTCGTGCCGGGCTCCGGCTTGGTCAAGCTGCAGGCGGAGCAGGAGGGCCTGGACGCCATCTTTCGCGACGCGGGGGCCGAGTGGCGCAACGCCGGTTGCTCGATGTGCCTGGGCATGAACCCGGACACGCTCTCGCCCGGGGAGCGCAGCGCCTCCACCTCCAACCGCAACTTCGAAGGCAGGCAGGGTCGCGGTGGCCGCACCCACCTCGTGTCGCCTGAGGTTGCCGCCGCCACTGCCGTCGCAGGTCGCCTGGCGACCCCGGCTGATCTCCAGGAGGTCTGACCGTGGAACCGTTCACCACCCTCAAAGGCACCGCCGTGCCGCTGCGCCGCAGCGACGTCGATACCGACCAGATCATCCCGAGCGACTGGCTGAAGCGGGTCGAACGGACCGGTTTTGGCAAGGGCTTGTTCAGCGAGTGGCGCGAGGACCCGTCCTTCGTCCTCAACCAGAGCGCCTACGCCGGTGCCACGGTGCTACTTGCCGGCGAGAACTTCGGCACAGGATCTTCCCGTGAGCACGCGGTCTGGGCGCTCACCGACTACGGCTTTCGGGCCGTGATCTCTTCGCGCTTCGCCGACATCTTCCGCGGCAACTCGCTGAAGGGCGGCCTGCTGCCGGTACAGCTCCCTGCTGATGTCGTTGCCCGGCTGATGGCTGCGGTCGAGGCCGATCCGGGCGTCGAGGTGGTCGTCGACCTGCAGGCTCGCGAAGTGCGCTCGGCCGGTGTCGTCGCGCCCTTCGAGCTGGACGATTTCACCCGCTGGCGGCTCTTGGAGGGCCTCGACGACATCGGGCTCACCTTGCGCCACGAGGCCGACATCGCCGTTTTCGAGTCTTCCCGACCCTCGCACCTGCCGTCGCTCGCCTGAAGATATCTGCCTGCGGAGAAGCGTCGCTGCGCGGGCGGTTGTACGGTCCGGGGATGACCAGCGACCCCGACGTCGACTTGTTCGAATCGCTGTCTCTGCGGCTGCGCGAGGGCCATCGGCGGGTCGCGAGGCTGCAGGTCGACGAGGAGCAAAAAGCCCGTGCCACAAGGCGTTTGCTGGCTATCTCGGACGCGTCAAAGCATGACTTGAGGCGGTCCTCGACCCGACTCGACGCCTTCCTCGCTGACCTCGACGCCGGTCGGATCGGGGCCTCGGACGGCTAGCGGCGGCCCCCCTGGGGCGCCTTAGACGCCGCCGCGGGGCCGAAAACTTCCGGCGACACAAGGAAGTCTTGGCGTCCGGGTGTTTGTGGTGATGGCCCGCGACCCTTAGGTTGCCGCATAGAGAGGCAGACCGCCTCGACCGTCCAGGAAGGGACACCGTTGTGAACAAGGCCGATCTGATCGAGGCCATCACTCAGCAGGTGGGTGACAAGAGGACTGCGAGCAAGGCCGTCGAGGCGGTCGTCGACGCCATCACCCGCGCTGTGTCGAAGGGCGAAAAAGTTGCCATCTCGGGCTTCGGCGTTTTTGAGAAGGTCGAGCGCGCAGCCCGGACCGCACGCAACCCCGCCACTGGTGCGACCGTCCGTCTGAAGAAGACCTCGGTCCCGAAGTTCCGTCCAGGCCAGGGCTTCAAAGATGTCGTGAGCGGAGCCAAGAAGTTGGCAGCGGCCCCTGCACCAGCAGTCCGGGCCGCCGTTGTGGCTGCGAGGACGGCGCCGGCCAAGGCGGCGAAGAAGGCCGCCCCCGCGAAGCGGGCCGTGGCCAAGGCTCCCGCTAAGAAGGCTCCGGCCCAGGTCGCAGCGAAGGCGCCTGCCGCCAAGACGGTTGCGGCGAAGAAGGTCGTAGCCAAGGCCCCTGCCAGGGTCGCCGCGAAGGCCCCCGCAAAGAAGGCTGCCGCGAGCAAGTCCGTCGGCAAGAAGCGGTAGCAGCACCACGTTTGGAACGAAGGGCCCCGGCGCCGCGCCGGGGCCCTTCGGCGTCTGCGCTGCGGGTGGTCAGCGGGGCGGCGGCAGTAGGTCGGCGTCGATGAGCAGCCCGTCGTGCAGCGATAGCGCCCAGGTCGCCGCCTTGCGGGTGCGCACGTCCTTGACCCGCCGACCGCTCCCAGCGGCTAGGCGAGAG
This sequence comes from Frankiales bacterium, assembly GCA_031367045.1. Classification (GTDB taxonomy): domain Bacteria; phylum Actinomycetota; class Actinomycetes; order Mycobacteriales; family SCTD01; genus JANLPD01. Next base: position 4,272 of record JANLPD010000536.1, read on the forward strand.
ATGACGTCCGGCACGGCGCCGCCCTGCCCGCATGCGACGACGGCACCGTCAGGGCGACCCAGCAACCGCACGTGACGTTCGACGTCGCCGGGATCGCAGACGTACGCCGCATCTGCCAACAGCGGGTCCGGCTCGACCGGCAGGCCGAGCCGCTCGGCCAGCGGCCGGACAGTTTCGGTGCACCTTCGCGGCGGCGCGGCGAGAATGCGGACCGGGCCGTAGGCCGCCAGCACGTCGGCCAGGGCCGCGGACTGGCGCATCCCCTTGGCGTCCAGCGGGCGGGCGTCATCGTCACCGTCCCAGGCCCGTCGGTCGCCGGCGCTGGCGTGGCGCACGAGCAGCACGAGGCGGCTCTGTGCCGGCCCGTCTGCGAACCGGCGCAGAGGCTTCTCGTCGTGGCCTGCTCCAAGCTGCAGGAGGGCAGCGTCGGGGGACAGCCAGCGCAGCTCGTCCACCTCGCGGCCGGGCACGAAGGTGCCACCGACCTCCTCCAGCGCCCACCAGCGCACCACCTTGGGCACCACGCCCTCCGGCGTCAGGACCGCGTAGCGGCTGCTGCCGAGCCGGCGCCCCACCCTGGTCTTTGCGCCGGTCTCCTCGAGCACCTCACGGCGGGCGGCAGCCAGGTGGCCCTCGCCGGGGTTGAGCTTGCCCTTGGGCAGGGACCAATCGTCGTAGCGTGGGCGGTGCACCAGGGCGACCTCTAGCGCGTTATTGCGGCATCTCCACAGGACACCGCCGGCCGCCTCGACGACGCCAACCGGGGTGTCCTTCCACCCGGTGCTCGTCAGCTTGCTACGCCGCGCTCGGCCGTTCTCGTCATCAGGTCCGTCTGCAGGTCGCGCGCCGGCTCCCCTGGCAGCGGCCTGTGCACCCACGAGCCGTCGGCGAGAAGCTCCCAGCGCAAGGTCTCGGGTGCCAGAGCCCGGTCGAGGATGTTGGTGATCTGGGCCTGTACGGCCATGTCCTTCACCCGCACCAGGGTCTCGACGCGGCGATCGAGGTTGCGGTGCATCAGGTCGGCGCTGCCGAGCCAGTGCTCCGGCTCGCCGCCGCCCGCGAAGACCATCAGGCGGCTGTGCTCCAGGAACCGGCCGATGATGCTGCGTACGTGGATGGTCTCCGACAGCCCAGGCACGCCGGGACGCAGCGCACAGATCCCGCGGATGACCAGGTCCACCGGCACGCCGGCCTGGCTTGCCCGGTATAGCGCGTCGATGATCGCCTCGTCGACGATGCTGTTCGCCTTCAGCCGGACGCCGCTAGGCCGGCCGGCGAGAGCGTGCGCCGCCTCACGGTCGATGCGGTCGACGAGTCCAGCGCGGACGCCGTGCGGCGCGACGAGCAGGGTGCGGTAGTCCGTGCGCCGGCTGTAGCCGGTCAGCGTGTTGAACAGCGCGGTGAGGTCGGCTCCGACCTCCGGGTCGGCCGTCAGCAGACCGAAGTCCTCGTAGGTGCGGGCGGTCTTGGGGTTGTAGTTGCCGGTCCCGATGTGTGCGTATCGACGGAGCTGGCCCTTTTCCTGCCGGACGACCAGGGCGGTCTTGCAGTGGGTCTTGAGTCCCACCAGCCCGTAGACGACGTGGCAGCCGGCTCGCTCCAGCTCGCGGGCCCACTTGATGTTGGCCTGCTCGTCGAAGCGGGCGGTGATCTCGACGAGCACGACGACCTGTTTGCCGGCCTCGGCCGCCTCCACGAGCGCGTTGACGACCGGGGAGTCACCGCTAGTGCGGTAAAGCGTCTGCTTGATGGCAAGCACATTCGGGTCAGCGGCAGCTTGCTCCAGGAAGCGCTGTACGGAGGTGGCAAACGAGTCGTAGGGGTGGTGCACCAGCACATCGCCCTCGCGCAGGGCGGCGAACACGTCGGCGGCCTTCTCGCCCTCGGTGAGGCGTGGGTGGGTGGAGGGCACGAACGGGTCGTCCTTGAGCTCGGGGCGGTCCAGCTCATAGAGCTGCCACAGTGAGGACAGGTCCAGCAGCCCGTCGATCTCCACGACGTCGTCGTCGGTCACCTCCAGCTCTCGCACGAGCAGGTCGAGCACGTGCGGGTCGATGTCCTCGGTGACCTCGAGCCGCACGGCTGGACCGAAGCGGCGCCGGGCGAGCTCGCGCTCGAGCGCCTGCAGGAGGTCCTCGTCGCGGTCTTCCTCGACCTCGACGTCGGCGTTGCGGGTGACCCGGAAGGCGTGGTGGGCAGTGACCTGCATGCCGGGGAACAGCTGCGGGAGATGGGCCCCGATGAGCTCCTCGACGGGCAGGTAGGTCGTCGTACCCGGCGGCGACGGGACCTGCACGAACCGCTGCACGTTGTTGGGGACCTTCACCCTGGCAAAGTGCTCGGACCCCGCTTCGGGCTCGCGGACGAGCACCGCGAGATTGAGCGACAGACCGCTGATGTAGGGGAACGGGTGCGCCGGGTCAACGGCCAGGGGAGTGAGGACCGGGAACAGCTGCGAGCGGAAGTGGTCGTGCAGGGGTACCTGTTGCGCTGGCGTTAGGTCCCGCCACATCACGATGCGGATGCCCTCGGCGGCCAGCGCCGGCCGGACCTCCTCCGCGAAGCACCTGCCCTGCTCCGCGACCAGGTCGCGGGCGGTTGCGGTGATCAGGGCCAGCTGCTCGCGCGTGCCGAGCCCGTCCGCACTGCGGACGCCGAGCCCCGTGCTCTGGCGGCGCCGGAGCCCGGCGACCCGCACCATGTAGAACTCGTCGAGGTTGCTGGCGAAGATCGCCAGGAACTTCGCCCGTTCAAGAACCGGGGCGCCCTTGTCGACGGCCAGCGAGAGCACGCGGCGGTTGAAGTCCAGCCAGGACACCTCACGGTTGAGGAACCGGTCGCGCGGCAGATCGTCGCGAGCCAGCGCTGCGACGGAGGTCGGGACGACGGCCTCCTGGGCGGCCGGCTCCGGTCTTTCCGGCCGGTCCTTGGCTGGGCGTACATCGACCGTCATGCCACCCATCCTGCACCCGTCAGGTGAACCAGCCGGCCGCTTCGCGGGTCAGCCTTGGCGAGTTGGGAGCTCGACCCGGACCACCCGGTCGCCGTTGAGCACGAGGGTCACCCGCTGGCCGACCCGAAACAGGCGAGCGCCGCCTGCCGCGAAGGCGTCGCCGTCGTAGGCCAGGGGACTTCCGTCGTCGAGCAGCAAACTGCCCGAACCCGTTACCTGGTCGTGCTGGTGCACGGTCCCCTGCACGTCAAGCCACCCAGTCCCGCAGGCGGCGGGTCACCGCCGCTGTGGCGGCGCCCACTCCGAGCGCAAGCGCCCGGGCGAGGTCCTGCTCGGTGTCCACGTCCAACCGGAGGGCCGCTACCGCTGCCAGCTCCGTCGCGCCGGAGCCGCGATGCCGCTGCGCCGACCCTGGGCCGTACGCCGGGGACAGCGCGGCCCCTGGCCCAGCGGCCAACAGGGTCGTCCCACGTCCGCTCGCGTCGGCGGCGAACGCCCTGGTCCCCTCGCCCACCCGGGACAGCGCGTCGGCCAGGATCTCGGCAGTGAGGCAGGGCAGGTCCGCCGACACCGTGGCGACACCGTCGGCCGCGAAGCGCGAGCGCACGAGCTCGGCGCCGTGCTCGAGTGCCGGGTTGAGCCCGGCGTCGGGGTTGTCGGCGACGACCTGCGCCCCGAGCAGGGCGAGGGTCTGGCCGGCCCGCTGGTCGTCGGTGACGACCAGAACCGTGCCGATGAGCGGGCAGCGGACCCCGGCGGCCACGACGTCGGACGCGAAGGCCAGGGCGAGGTCCTGCCGCGCGTCGTCGGCGTACGCCCCCAGAGGGGGACCAAGGCGGGTCTTGGCGAGGGCCAGCCGCTTGACTGGCACTACGAGGCCCCAGCGGAGCGCAGCAGAACTCACCAGGCCAGTCTCGCGCATGGGTTGGCCCGGGGTGCTGGAGAGTGCGCTGCTCGACACCGGGCGGAGCGGCACGGGACACTTCTGCGACACGGGCAGGGAAGGGGACAGGCGAGTGGCGAAGGGCAGGGTGACACTGCGGCAGCTGGGATTCTGGTACGGCCTGGCTGCCTGCATCTGCAAGCCGCTGACCTGGTTGACCATGAAAAGGGACTGGCGCGGCCAGGAAAACGTGCCGGCCGTGGGGGGCGTGATCCTCGCGGCCAACCACATCTCGCACGCAGACCCGGTCGCGCTGGGGGACTACCTGCTCTACGGCGTCGCCCGGCCGGTGCGCTTCCTGGCCAAGAGCAGCCTGTTCGAGGGGCGCGGCCTGGTCGGCCAAGTGATGCGCGGTGCTAAGCAGATCAAGGTGCACCGCCAGACGAGCGATGCCAGCCTCGCCCTCAAAGACGCCGTCGACGCGCTGCGCCAGGGGGAGGCGATTGGGATCTACCCCGAGGGCACCGTGTCCCGGGACCCGGCGAAGTGGCCGATGGTGGGCAAGACGGGGGTCGCCCGACTCGCGCTGCTCAGTGGTGCGCCAGTGATACCGATCGCGCAATGGGGCGCCCAGGAGCTCCTCGACTCCTACCGCACCGGGGGGTTTCACCCCTTTCCCCGGCACACGATGTCCGTCGTGGCAGGTCCTGCGGTGGACCTGTCGGCCTACGAGGGCAAGGAACTGACGGCGGAGGTGCTGCGCGCGGCGACCGGCGACGTGATGTTGGCCATCACCCGGCTGCTCGAGCCCGTGCGCGGTGAGTGTGCTCCAGCGGTCCCGTACGACCCGAAGGTGGGTCTGGCCTCGGGGCAGGACGGGCGGTGGACGGCGTGACGCGGGCGGCAGTGCTGGGGACCGGCTCCTGGGGGACCACTTTCGGCAAGGTGCTGGCCGACGCGGGCACCGACGTCGTCCTGTGGGCTCGCCGGCCTGAGCTGGCCGAGGCGGTGCGCGAGCGGCACGAGAACCCGGATTACCTGCCCGGCATCGTGCTGCCGCGCAACCTGACGGCCACCTCCGTCGCCCGTGCCGCGGTCGAGGGGGCCGACTTCGTCGTCCTCGCGGTGCCCTCGCAGAGCCTGCGCGACAACCTTGCCGGCGTTGCCAGCTCGCTCGCCCCAGGTGCGGTCCTGGTCAGTCTCATCAAAGGCGTGGAGCTCGGCAGCACCAAGCGCATGAGCGAGGTTATCGCCGAGGTCGCGGACGTCGCCGACGGTTTTGTCGCGGTGGTCACCGGCCCCAACCTGGCCAGGGAGATCGCGGCCGGCCAGCCGGCTGCCACCGTGGTGGCGTGCACTGACGCGAGTGCGGCCGAGCGGCTGCAGGTCGCCTGCACGACGCAGTACTTTCGGCCCTACACCAACACCGACGTGGTCGGCTGCGAGCTTGGCGGTGCGGTGAAAAACGTGATCGCGCTGGCCACTGGCATGGCTGAGGGGATGGGCTTCGGCGACAACACCAAGGCGTCGCTGATCACCCGGGGGCTGGCCGAGACGGCCCGGCTGGGCGCCGCCCTGGGCGCGGATCCGATGACTTTCTCGGGGCTGGCCGGGCTCGGTGACCTGGTCGCCACGTGCACGTCTCCGCTGTCGCGCAACCGCACCTTCGGCATGAAGCTCGGCCGGGGCGAGACACTCGAGGACATCCTCGCCCAGAAGCAGCAGACGGCCGAAGGCGTGAAGTCGTGCCGGTCGGTGCTCGACCTGGCCCGCAAGCACGACGTGGACATGCCCATCACCGAGCACGTCGTGGCTGTCGTACACCACGGCATGACGCCGCAGGAGATGGTCCGCGGCCTGATGAGCAGGGACCCCAAGAGCGAATGAGCGCCGGGCAGCCCAGACAACTGGGTGAGGGCACCAGGGCGGTCCACCCGCCGGCGGCGCCGGTGCCCACACAGGTGCCGGTGGGCCTGCCCGTCCACCGCACGACCACCTTTGCGTTCGCGAGCGCAAAGGAGTGCGCAGACGTCTTCGCCGACCCGTCGTCGGGCTACTCCTACAGCCGCACGGACGGCCCGACCGCCGACGCCTTTGCCGCGGCCGTCGCCGCCATGGAGGGGTATGCCGTCGACGGTGAGGTCGTCGGCCAGGCCTTCTGCTCCGGGATGTCGGCCAGCACAGCGGTCCTTGTGGCCTTGACCGGCCAGGGCAGCCACATCGTCGCCCCCAGAGAGGTCTACGGCGGGACCTGGAGCCTGCTCGTCCACCACCTGGCGCGGTTCGGCGTGACGACGGACTTCGTCGACACCACCGACCTCGACGCGGTTCGGGCCGCGCTGCGCCCGCAGACCAAGCTGCTGTGGGGGGAGGTGATGTCGAACCCGACGATGACGGTGGCCGACCTTCCGGGTCTGGTCGGGGTCGCCCGCGAGGCGGGTGTCCCGTTCGCCGTGGACTCCACGTTCGCCTCGCCGGTCGTCTGCCGTCCGCTCGAGCACGGCGTCGACCTGGTGGTGCACTCCGCGACGAAGTACCTCGGGGGCCACAGCGACGCGACCGGTGGCGTCGTCGTCGGGGCGCCCGACCTGGTGTCCCGCGTGCGCGCCGCGCGCATCGATCTCGGCTCGGCGCTCGCCCCCGACGAGGCCGCCCTGCTCCACCGTGGGATGGCCACTCTGCCGTTGCGCATGGCGCGGCAGTGCGCGACGGCGCTGACCGTCGCAACGGCGCTGGCCGAGCACCCGGCCGTAAAACAGGTCGACCATCCCGGCCTGCGCGGCCACCGCAGCCACGCGCTCGCCTTGCGGCTGTTCGACGAGGGTCGCTACGGCGCGGTCGTGACGATCACGCCGGCGGGCGGCCGGGTGGCCGGCATGGGTCTGGTCGACCGGCTGCAGCTCGTGACGCGGGCGACTTCGCTCGGAGGGACCATCAGCAAGGCCGTCCACGTTGCGACGACCACCCACCGGATGCTCGATGACGGGGCGCTGGCAGCCGGCGGGATCGACCCGGGTTCGGTGCGGCTGTCGGTCGGGCTGGAGGACAGCGACGACCTGTTGGCCGACCTCGTCCAGGCCCTGGACACGCTGTAGAGCTCGCCACTGCCTCACCGGCGTCCCGCTGTGCCGCGTCAGGTGTGAGAGCAGGCGCCAGTGGTGAAGCCGAGGACATGGAGTCCTTCGACGTCGTCGTGCTCGGTGCTGGTTCGGCCGGAGAGGCAATCGCCCGTGCCGTAGCCA
>JANLPD010000068.1:0-3978 GCA_031367045.1 Frankiales bacterium
CAGACCGCACGCCTGAGCGGACTCGACATAGGCAGTTCCCTCGTGCAGCAAGAAGGTCGCCTGGACAGGACGCGCCAGCGGATCCTCCACCGTGACGACGCAGAGCTCGCCGCCCAGGGCCGCATGCAGGACATCGACCAGGCCAGGCCCGCCGTCCGACAGCGGCGCCAGGACGAGCTCGTCGGCCGGCCGTACGCTCGCCCATCCCGCCCGCACCGCCGTCGCGACCTCGACGGCGCGGAGCGTGCCGCCGAAGCAGTCGGGGGCCACCAGGATGCGCACAGCCAGATCCTCGCGGATCGGGAAGCCAGCTCGCCCTGGGGATGTTGTCGTCTGTGCGACACTAACCCGGTTGCCGGAGAAGCGGGACCAGCGCTTGAGGAGCACCATGTCCACCATGACGACCAGCGACGCGACTGGCACGGCGAGCGCGGACCTGATGCCCGGGGTGGAGCACACCCCGCTCGCCCTGCTCCTGCTCGGCAAGCAGAGCGACCCCGCATCAGAGCGGGGCGTCGACTGCCCGGGCGACCTGCCGGCAGCCTCGGACCCGGGCCTGGTCGCGCGCGCCCAGGTGGCCAAGGCCGCGCTCGGCGACAAGGTTTTCATCCTCGGCCACCACTACCAGCGCGACGAGGTCATCGCGTTCGCCGACGTCACGGGCGACAGCTTCAAGCTCGCCCAGCAGGCGGCCGCGCGGCCGGACGCGCCGTACATCATCTTCTGCGGTGTGCACTTCATGGCCGAGTCGGCCGACATCCTGACCGGGCCGCAGCAGTCGGTGATCCTGCCGGATCTCGCCGCCGGCTGTTCGATGGCCGACATGGCCACCTTCGACCAGGTCGAGGACTGCTGGGACGTCCTCACCGAGGCGGGGGTAGCCGACGGCATGGTGCCGGTCAGCTACATGAACTCCAGCGCCGCCATCAAAGGCTTCACGGGCCGCCACGGAGGCACCATCTGCACGTCGTCCAACGCGAAAAGGGCGATGGCGTGGGCGTTCGAGCAGGGTGAGCGGGTGCTGTTCCTGCCGGACCAGCACCTCGGCCGCAACACCGCTGTCCTGGAGATGGGCTTCACGCTGGACGACTGCGTGCTCTTCGATGCGCACCAGCCGGGGGGCGGGCTGACCAAGGAGCAGCTGCGCGCCGCCAAGGTCGTGCTCTGGAAGGGCCACTGCTCGGTCCACGGGCGCTTCACCACGCAAGCGGTCGCCGACGTGCGCGAGCGCGTGCCGGGCGTGCGGGTGCTCGTCCACCCCGAGTGCCGCCACGAGGTGGTCCTGGCCGCCGACCTCGTCGGGTCGACCGAGTTCATCATCCGGACGCTGGACGCGGCGCCTGCCGGCAGCGCCTGGGCGATCGGCACCGAGCTCAACCTGGTCAAACGGCTGGCCGCGGCCCACCCGGACAAGACGGTGGTCTTCCTGGAGAAGACGGTCTGCTACTGCGCCACCATGAACCGGATCGACCTGCCGCACCTCGTGCGCTCGCTGGAGGCGTTGGTGCGGGGTGAGGTCGTCAATCGGATCGAGGTCGAGCCGGAGACCGCTCGTTATGCCAAGGCCGCGCTCGACCAGATGCTCGCGCTCCGCTGACCTTGGCGCTGACCTCTAGGCTGGGCAGGTGACCGAGACGCCGTCCTCCGCCGGAAAGGGTCGCCCGACGCCCAAGCGGAGCGAAGCTCAGCGTCGCCGCGGGCCGGTCGCCCCTCCCCCGACCAACCGCCGCGAGGCCGCCAAGCGGCAGCGCGAGAACAACGCCAGCAAGGACGATCGGGCCCGCAAGGGCGGAGCAGGGCGCGAGCGCCCGATGCTCGCGCGAGACGCGGGCCCCGTGCGCCAGCTCGTGCGCGACGTCGTCGACAGCCGCCGCAACGCTGCGGTCCTGCTGCTGCCGGCTTCGGTCCTCCCGCTGGCCAGCCAACTGCTGAGCAACCCCGCGGTCGCCCGCTTCTTCACGACGCTCTGGCTGGCGGCGTTCCTGCTCGCCATGGCAGATGTCGCCATCACCACAGTTCGGGTGCGCAAGGCCCTGAAGCGTGACTTTGCGCAGGAGCGGCTGAGCAAGCACGTGTTCTACGCCGTGATGCGCTGCGTCACCTTCCGGCGCTTCCGCCTCCCGAAGCCACAGGTCGCCGTCAACCAGCAGGTCTGACTACCGGATCAGGCCTTCGGGATGGCGTCCAGGGCAGCGCCCTGGTAGCGAGCCCCAGCGTTCCAAAGCAGGAAGCTGTTGATGCCGTTGCGGCGGGCTGCATCGATCTGCGCGCGCACCTCGCCAGGGCCGTACGTCACGCCGAACAGCGAGAAGTCCTGCAGCCACGGCGCGATGGTGACGTTGGTACCGACGAGGTCGCGCTGGAACACCTTGAGCGAGCGCTCGACGATGGGGGCCGGCTGGCGGTTGGGGTCGGCGACGCCGTACTCCCCCTTTGCCCAGTGCGAGGGGTAGACCATCGGTGCGACGAAGTCCAAGTATTTGGCCATCTCCGGGACGCTCTGCGCAACCTCGGTGGGGCGGTCGGCGGCAATACCGAAGACCGAGGCGCCGACGTAGGTCCCGAGCGGGCGCAGCGCCGCGCGGCTCTCGCGCATGAAGCCGGCCACCGAGAGCACCGGCGTCTCCTTCAGGCCCGGGAAGCGCATCGAGGCGATGGGGCCGTCGGGACGGCGGCAGTAGTCGTACAGGACGTCGTCGAAGCCAGCCTTCGCGGCCTCGGTCGCGATCGCGATGTTGTACGCCCGGACCTCGGGATCGGCGAAGTTGGTGAAGGAGATCGCGCCGTACCTGCTCTTGTAGGGAGAGCCGTCCGGGGCCTGGATCACCATGTTCTTCTTGCCGTTCCCGTACGCCCAGGAGGCCAGCGCCGGATCGCGGAACGCGACCAGGCGACCGACGACGCGGACGTGCATCGCATGCAGCTGGGCGATCACCTTCGGGGCGTCGTAGTAGCCCTTCGACGCGCCGATCGTGCGGGCCAGGGGGTTGGTGCTGTTGAACCCGATATAGCCGTCCTCGTCCTTGATGTCGAGCTCGATCGTGTCGATCTTGCCCTCCTTGACGAGCTGGAGGACCGGCTCGCGCAGGGCGTTGCTCGTCCAGGCGAGCGCAGTCAGGTGCACGCCGCGCATCTCGGGGTGGCGGACGGCCACATCCAGCGGGACCGACGCGGTGTTGCCGGCCGCGTCGTTGGCGGTCACCTGCACGCCCACCGGGGGCTTGTCGAAGTGGATGGAGAAGCGGCCGTCCTTGCCGACCTCGACATCGCCGCTGCTGCTCGTCGACACATGGATCGCATCGGTGCGGCCGGTCACCGTGACCGCGTCCTTGATACCGACCGGCTTGATGGCGTCCAGGCTGAGCGTCGGAGGCGTCGTGTCGACGACGACCGTGCGGTCGGTGCGCAAGGTGCCCCGCGGGAAGCCGCTGTCGACCTCGGCCGTCACGACGTGCCTACCGTCGGACAGCTGTCCGAGACCGGCCACGAGCACGTCGCCAGAGCTGGCAACCTGCTTGCCGTCGACCAACAGTGCGACCTTGCGGCCGTGACCGTCGATGCGCAGCCGGACGGAGTCGAGAGCCTTGGCGCCGAGCGGGCCGTTGGGCAGACCGGTCACGTCCACGCCCCCTCCCCGCACTGCCGGGAGAGCGAAGGCCGTGCCGGCGAGCACCCCCACGACGGCCAGGGGGACGAGCACGATGGGGCGGATCAGGCGGGGCAAGGGGGGTCCTCCCGGAGCGGGTCTGGCATCGACGAGACTACCCGCCGGGGGGTACGGGCGAAAGGACGAGACGTGCAGGCAGGCTTGCGGCGACCAAGGTCGCGCGTCGGGGCAATGGCCCTGTTCGCTATGACGATCTTCGGACTGCTCGCGGGTTGCTCCTCGTCGCCGACAGCCTCGTCACCGACAACCTCGTCACCGACAATTTCCGCACCGACGACCGCATCCTCGACACCGTCCAGCTCGCCCGCGGC
>JANLPD010000521.1:0-3551 GCA_031367045.1 Frankiales bacterium
CTCGGGACCGCCGCCCAGTAGCGCTCGGGCCGTTTCTCCAGCCCCTGCAAGGTCGGTCACGGGAGCGAGTCCGACCACCCAGCGCACCCCTACGCGGGGGTGCGCTCCCACGGCGCCGGGAGGCAGCTCGGTGCGACCGGCTGCCCACAGCGCGAGCTGCCCGCCGGCGGAGTGGCCGATGAGGGCGAGCTGAGACAGGTCGAGCCGGGCGTCGTCCAGCGCGGCCAGGTGGTCCACACCTGCGGCCACGTCCTCGAAGGTCGCGGGCCAGCCGCCGCCACTTCCTCGCCCCCCGCCCAACCGGCGGTACTCCAGGTTCCAGACCGCCCATCCCCGGCCGACCAGGTCGAGCGCAAGCGGGCGGCACACCAGCCTGCCGAAGCGGGCCTGCCAGTGGCCGCCGTGGAGCAGCACAGCTACCGGAAAGGGACCCGGACCGGAGGGGACGTGCAGGTCGCCGACCTGGCTCGGGGTGTCCCCGAAGTGAAGTCGCGCAGGTCGGCGCAGTGCGCTGAGGGCGACCTTGAGGGCCAGGGGCACGGGCTTCTCCTGTCATGATCTGCCCAGCGTCGGGGCCCGTGCAGGGTGCCAGGTGGCGTCGGCGCAGACTCCGAAGGGCCTCCTGCACCCATCCGGCAGCGGAGTGCGAGACACTGTTCGGGTGCCGTTCACGCTGGTGGCCTTCCACGCCCACCCTGATGACGAGGCGCTCCTCACCGCCGGGACGATGGCCCGTGCCGCGGCGGAGGGGCACCGCGTCGTCCTTGTCGTGGCCACAGCCGGCGAGGCGGGCCTGACCGCGGGCCGCGGGACCGGCCTGGCCACGCGTCGAACGGCTGAGCTGGAGCGCTCAGCCAGCGCCCTCGGCTGCGCCCGCGTTGTGCTGCTCGGCTACGCCGACTCGGGTCTGCACGGCGAGGCCGGCGGGGACGCCGCCTTCGCGTGCGCGGATGTGGAGGAGGCCGCCACCCGGCTGGCCGAGGTGCTCCGCGAGGAGCAGGCCGACGTCCTGACCATCTATGACCCCGCAGGCGGCTACGGGCATCCTGATCACGTGCAGGTGCATCAGGTCGGTCTCCGGGCCGCCGAGCTCGCGATCACGCCTGTCGTACTTGAGGCGACCGTCGACCGTCGCGCACTGCAGCGGGTGCTCCGGCTGGTGCACCGGCTGCCCGGTGTCCCGGCCGACTTCGCGCCGACACGTTTTGGCGCTGCCTACGCGGCTCCCGAGCGACTCACCCACCGCGTGGACGTACGCCGCTACGCCAGCGCAAAGCGGACCTCGATGGCGGCGCACGCCAGCCAGGCGACCTCCGACGAGGGCACCCGAACCCTGGCCGTGCTGCTGCGCCTGCCGCGCCCGCTCTTTCGCCGGACCCTCGGGCGGGAATGGTTCGTCGAGCGGGGCCGCATTCCGGCTGACCGCCTGCTGGACGACGTCTTTGCGTCGGTGCGCCGATGACGACGATGCCGCCACCCCCCCACCTACGGCGCCTCGAGCCGCGCCAGGGTCTCAAGGCCCTGCTGTCCTTCGGGCTCGTCGCGCTGCTGATCGTTTTCGTCCTGCCTAGGGTGACGGGTGCCGAGTGGGCCCTGGTTGGCGACCGGATCGCGCAGCTGTCGCTGACCCAGTGGGCGCTGCTCATCGTGCTTTGGCTGACCGGGCTCTACGCGCACACTTTCCTGACGACGGCGGCCCTGCCGGGCCTCCATCACGGTCAGGCGCTGGCCCTCAATCTGAGCAGCAGCGCGGTGTCCAACCTGTTTCCTTTCGGTGGGGCGCTCGGGATGGGTCTCAGCTACGCGATGATCCGGTCCTGGGGACACGGTCGGGGCAGCTTTGCACCGTTCGCCGCGATCACCACGCTGTGCAATGTCTTGATCAAGCTTGCCCTCCCCGTCGTGGCTCTGGGCCTGCTGCTGGCTGGTGGCGGCCTGCCCACGCCGGGTCTGGCGGTCGGGGCCCTCGTCGGAGGCGTGGCCCTGTTGGTGGTCGTGCTCGTCGTCGCGGCTGCCCTCTCCAGCGACCGCGCGGCGCGGGCGGTGGGCGGGGTCGCCCAGTTGGTCGTCGGGCGGGCGCTGCGGCTCGTCCGATCCTCCCGCCAGGTGGCTATCGAGAGCTCGATCGTCGACCTTCGGCAGCGGATGAGCGGTCTGGTGCGTAGCCGCTGGCGCCGCATGCTGCTCGGCACCGTCGTCTACGCGGTCCTGCAGGCCTCGCTGCTCTGGACGGTGCTGGACATGCTGGGCAGCGAGCTCGGGGCGATCCCGGTGTTTGCCGGCTTCGCGTTCGGTCGCCTGCTGACTCTGTTGGTGGTGACACCGGGCGGGGTGGGGATCGTCGAGACCGGGACCGCGGCCTTGCTCGTGACCCTTGGCGGCGAGGCCGGCGTCGTCGCGGCGGGCACCCTGCTGTTTGCCGCCATCACTTTTGCGCTGGAGATACCGGTCGGGGTCGTCACCGGGCTGCTGTGGTGGCGCCGGGCTGGGAGTGCCGGAGTGGCCGCATGAGGATCGCGCACGTCACGGACTTCTACCTGCCCCGGCTCGGCGGGATCGAGATGCAGGTGGCCGATCTTGCCGCCCGCCAGCAGGCGCAAGGTCACGAGGTCACCATCATCACCTCGTCGCCCGGGGACGGCGTCCAGGACCCGCTCGAGGGGCCGAGGGTCCTGCGTGTCACCGAGGATTTCCGGCGTCCTCGGGCCATCCACCCGCGGGCGCCGTTCACCGGCGCATACGCCCTTCTCGACGGCGGGTTCGACGCGGTCCATGTGCATGTCGGGGTCGGTTCACCGCTGGCTTTCTGGGCGGCGCTGTGCGCTGTGCGCGCAGGCCTGCCGACCGTCATCACCGTCCATTCGCTCTGGGCTTGGGTTTATCCCATCTTCAAGACGCTCGACAAGGTGGGCGGCTTCTCGCGCCGCCCGATCCGCTGGACGGCGGTCAGTGAGGCGGCGGCCGGACCGGTCCGCCGGATCGTGCAGCCCGACAGCGCGGTCACCGTGCTGCCCAACGGCATCGACCCCGAGCAGTGGGCCGTCGAGCGCCTTCCGCGACCAGCCGACGAGGTCCTGCTCGTCGCGGTCATGCGGCTGGCACCCCGCAAGCGGCCGCTGCACCTGCTGCGAATGCTCCGCGCGACCCGCAAGCGGACCCCGGACGGCATCCGCCTGCGCGCGGTCATTGTCGGTGACGGCCCAGAGCGGCCGACCCTGGAGCGCTACCTGCGCCGCCACGGCATGGACGACTGGGTGTCGATGCCCGGGCGGCAGCCGCGCGAGCAGATCCGGGAGCTCTATCGCAGCGCCGACGTCTTCGTGGCGCCGGCCGACCTCGAGTCGTTCGGGGTCGCCGCGCACGAGGCCCGATGCGCCGGCGTCCCGGGGGTCGCGAAGGCGCAGAGCGGCATCGCGGAGTTTGTCCGTCACGGCGTCGACGGACTTCTGGTGGCCTCCGACGCCGGCATGGTCGACGCCCTCGTGCGGCTGGCGGGTGATCACGACCTGCGACGCGAGATGGCCGCATCCCGCCAGACCGCGGTCAGCTGG
>JANLPD010000544.1:0-2568 GCA_031367045.1 Frankiales bacterium
CCCGGACGGCGGTAGCCACAGCGCTGGCAGCACCTCCAGCACCTCCACTGTGGCCGGGTCGAGCCCGACCTCCTCCTGCGCCTCCCGTAGCGCGCAGGCAGTCGGGTCAGCGTCCTGCGGGTCCTGCGCGCCACCAGGGAACGCGGGCTGGCCGGCGTGGCTGCGCATTGTGCTGGCCCGCTCGATCAGCAGCACGTCCGGCCCGTCGGCGCCCTCGCCGAACAGCACAAGAACTGCCGAGGCGCGGCCACCCTGCTCGGGGGGCAGGAAGTGGGTCAGGTCCTCCGCGCACACGGACGGCAACGCGTTGCCGAGGGTGGCCATCCACGTGGGCAGGCCGTCGAGATCGGTCGCGCCGGCGGTTCTGGTCACACGGTCACACCGAGGTACTGCCTGGTCAGCGCGACCATCTGGTCGACGCTGGTGAAGGGTCCGCGCTGGATGTGGACCACGAGCCCAGTCCCGTCGACGAACAGCGTGCCAGGCAAGCCGGCGGGCACAAAGCGCCGTTTCACCAGCCCGTCCTGATCATCGACGTTGGGGTAGCGCATTCCGTACTGCGCCGCAAACACCAGAGCGTCCTTCGGCTCGTCCGTTGTCAGGACGCCGACGACCCGCACCTTGTCGCCCGCCCGCTTCTGGAAGGCAACCAGCTCCGGCACCTCTGCGACACACGGCCCGCACCACGTCGCCCACACGTTCACCAGACGGGGCACGAGACGGGATACCCCCTCGGGGGAAGACGCCAGGGACACGTCCGGACCACCCCCCAGGCAAGGCACGCGAGTCGCGGGGAACTGCGTCCCCAGACCACTCGGGCACGGGCCGAGGGCAGCAGCAGTGCGCAGCCGCACGAGCTCATCGGGCTTGGCGCCCGACCCGCGCTGGGCAAGCCCGACGCCGGCCCCGAGCAGGACGAGCACGAAGGCGATCGGTGCGAGCCGCTTCCAGGTCATCGCGGCACCCCTGACGGGGTGGCGACCTGCGGTGCCTTCGCCTGCGGCTTCTTGACCAGCATTGCGGCGACCGCCGGGTCGGTCGGCCCGAGGCCGTACGACGGGCAGAGCCGCGCGATCGTGCAGGCACCACAGGCGGGCTTGCGGGCATGGCAGACCCGGCGACCGTGGAAGATCACCCGGTGGCTGAACATCGTCCAGTCGGCCGAAACGAGCAGCCCGGCGACGACGGCCTCGACCTTGACAGGGTCGTCCTGATCGGTCCAGCCGAAGCGTCGGACGAGGCGACCGAAGTGGGTATCCACCGTTAGGCCCGGCACGCCGAACGCGTTGCCCAGAACGACGTTGGCCGTCTTGCGCCCGATGCCCGGCAGGGTGACGAGATCCTCGAGCCGGCCCGGCACCTGCCCGCCGAACCGCTCAACGAGCGCGGCGCCGAGGCCGAGCAGCGAGGTCGCCTTGTTGCGGTAGAAGCCGGTAGGGCGGATGAGCTCCTGGAGCTCGAGCCGGTCGGCGCCCGCGTAGTCAGCGGCCGTGCGGTAGCGACGGAACAGCGTCGGCGTGACCTCGTTGACCCGCTTGTCCGTGCACTGCGCCGACAAGATGGTGGCCACGGCGAGCTCCATCGCCGTGGTGTGGTCGAGCTCGCAGTGGGCGTCTGGATGGGCCAACGCAAGCTCGCGGGCTGTGCGGCGGGCCCGCCGCACCAGCGCCGTACGGCTCTCCTCGTGCGCACCGGCTCCCACCACTTGAGCCTACGTGCGGCCGCTGCCACTCGCCCGTGCGGGTGATCGCGCTCAAGGACCCGCGCAAGCGTGACGACTCTCCCCAAGTCAGTCACACACAGTGACGGCATGGAGAGGACATCGATGGAAGCGCAGACGCTCGGCCTAGTCCCAGGGCCGGTCGGGGAGCACGCGGACCCCCGCGCAGCAGGTGCCGACCCTTACAAGGTCAAGGGGGCCGCCCGTCCCGTCCCGCAGCGCAACAGCGACTTCGATCACCTCACGCTCGACGGGCTGCGTTGCTACCGCAGCGCCCTGACCGCCGAGGAGGGCAAGGTCAGCTATTGGCGGCGCATCCTGCAAGCCCGCCTGGACGTGCTCCGCGAGGGCCGCATGGCCAGCGTCGATCCCGAGCACCTCAGCTCGGTCCTGACCGACGCCCGCGTCAGCTCCGGCCGCACCGCGCTAGTCGGGGTCATGCCCGTCGACGACATCCCGCCCTTGCCCGACCTCGCCGAGCTGTGGGCCCGCCAGGTCGACCACGATGGCACGCACAGCGCCGAGAGCCGCACAGCCCTTGAGGCCGACCTCGACGCAGCGGAAACACAGTTGTCGACGTACCGCAGCGCCCTGCACGTGCGGATCGGCGCGGCGACGGGCGAACTCATCGCCCGCTACCGGGAACAGCCCACCCTGTGCCTGTCGGCCTTGCCGCTGCCCCGCGAGCACGCAGCAAGCGCTTAAGCCGGCCTTCCGTCCCTGCCAGCCGACCGGCCTTGCGCGGAGGGGGAGGATGAGGCTGTGCCCGTCCTGCTGATCGCGCTGTTGCTGCCCCTCGGGCTGATGGCACTGTTGGTGCTGATGGAACACGTCGAGCAGCCGCTACG
>JANLPD010000583.1:0-3778 GCA_031367045.1 Frankiales bacterium
GAGCGCCGGGCCGGTCGACCTGCCGTCGGTGATGGCGCAGAAGGACGCGCTGATCGAGGCGATGCGGCAGGCGAAGTACCTCGACGTCGCGATCGCCCACGGCTTCGACATCCGCTCCGGGCAGGCCCGGTTCGCCGGCCCGGACCTGCTCCTGGTCGACGGAGAGCCGCTGGCGGCGGCGGCGTATGTCATCGCGACGGGGTCGGTCCCGGCCGTGCCGGACGTGTCGGGCCTCACCGGCATCAACTACCTCACGTCCACGACCGCGATGGAGCTGACCGCCGTGCCGGAGACCTTGCTGATCGTCGGCGGCGGGTACGTCGGGATGGAGCAGGCCCAGCTGTTCGCCGGCCTCGGCACCCGGGTGACGTTGCTCGGTCGGCTGGCCCCGCACACCGAGCCCGAGCTGGCTCAGCTCATGCGGGAGGCCTTCGCCCGCAGCGGCGTCACCGTCATCGAGGAACGCGCCCAATCGGTGTCCCAGGACCCGGACGGGGCGGTGGCCGTGACGACCGACGCCGGGACGACGGTCACGGCCGCGCGGCTGCTGGTCGCGACGGGCCGCATCGCCCGCACCGACGGCCTGGGCCTGTACGACGCCGGCGTCAGCACGGACGAGCGCGGCTTCGTGATCGTGGACGACCGGCAGCGGACCAGCAACCCGCGGGTTTGGGCCGCAGGGGACGTCAGCGGGGCCCCGCAGTACGTGTACGTCGCCGCCGCGACCGGCCGGGTCGCCGCCGCGAACGCCCTCGGCGGGAACCACCGGGTCGACTACGCAGGCCTGCCGCAGGTCACGTTCACCAGGCCGCAGATCGGTGCGGCCGGCATGACCGAGCAGCAGGCACTGGACGCGGGCTACGACTGCGACTGTCGCGTCCTGTCGGCCAGCGACATCCCCAGGGCGCTGGCGAACCAGGAGCCGCTCGGCGCGCTGAAGATCGTCGCGGACGGCCCGACGGGCCGGGTCCTTGGCGTCCACGCCGCGCTGGAGGGAGCCGGCGACGTGATGCTCGCGGCCACGTACGCAATCACCAACAAGATGACGGTCGGCGACCTCGCGGACACCTGGGCGCCCTACCTCACGATGAGCGAGGCCCTGCGGATCTGCGCAGGGCTGTTCCGCAGCGACAAGCCCACGAGCTGCTGCGCGTGACCAACCCCCGCGACGCGCAGGAGCCACGCCGCAACGGCGACGGGTGGACCGTCGCGCTGCCGAAGGGTCTCGTCCTCGAGCCGATCGGGCCCACAGCACCGTGCAAGATCGGGGCCGCTGATCGCGGACCCGAACCGTCGCTGACCCGTGATCAGCGGCCCTGATCTTGCTGGTCAACGGGTGAGGCGACGCGCTGGTAACCGAGCTCGGCGTTGTCGAACACTTTGACCCGCTCGTCCGCGGGGCGCATCGAGTAGCACAGCGCAATGGGGCCAGCGATCCCGTTGCGGCTTGCGCCTTTTCGCGAAATATTACAGACTCTTGGCGCAGCGACAGGTAAATGTAGGCCATGACTGAGGAGGCCACGCGAGATGACGCCAGGGACTGAGCAGGGCGCCCAAACCGGGACCGCGCCGGCGCCGACCGGCCCCACGAGCGCCATCGACTACTCCCAGAAGATTCCTAACAACGTCGACCTGGCCACCGACCGCCGGCTCCAGCGGGCGCTGGAGAGCTGGCAGCCCAAGTTTATCGACTGGTGGAAGCAGCTCGGTCCGGCCGTGCCGACCCAGGACGTCTACTTGCGGACCGCGATCGCTGTCGGTCGGGACGGCTGGGCCCACTACGACCACGTGCCGATGGCGGAGTACCGCTGGGGAATCTTCCTCGCCGAGCGCGACCCGGAGCGCCGGGTCGCGTTCGGCAAGCACAAGGGCGAGCTGGCCTGGCAGACCGTTCCAGGTGAGTACCGCGCCGACCTGCTGCGACTGATCACCGTGCAGGGCGATACCGAGCCCGCCTCGGTGGAGCAGCAGCGCCAGCTCGGCGCAACCGCCCCGAGCCTGTACGACATGCGCAACCTGTTCCAGGTCAACGTCGAAGAGGGCCGCCATCTGTGGGCGATGGTCTACCTGCTGCACGCCTACTTCGGGCGCGAAGGCCGGGACGAGGCGGAGCAGCTGCTCAAGCGCAACTCCGGTGACGTCGACAGCCCCCGCATCCTGGGCGCCTTCAATGAGCCGACGACCGACTGGCTGCAGTTTTTCATGTTCACCTACTTCACCGACCGGGACGGCAAGTACCAGCTGGGCACCTTGAAGGAGTCGGCCTTCGACCCGCTGGCGCGCACCTGCGAGTTCATGCTCAAGGAAGAGGCGCACCACATGTTCGTCGGCACGACCGGCGTACAGCGCGTGGTGGAGCGCACGGCTGGGCTCATGGTCGAGCACGGCACAGAGGACGTCTTCGCGTACGGCGGGATCCCGCTCGCCGTGATCCAGAAATACCTGAACTTCCAGTTCGCCGTGTCCATGGACCTGTTCGGCTCCGAACAGTCCTCCAACGCCGGCAACTACTACACCTCTGGCCTGAAGGGTCGCTGGGGCGAGACCCGGCGAAAGGACGACCACGTCCTGCTCGGCCAGGAGCGCACGATGCGCACCGTGGAGGCCGACACCCTGGTCGAGAAGACCGTGCCGCTCCTCAACGCTCTGAACCTCGACCTGCGCGACGAGTACGTCGCCGACTGCGAGAACGGCGTTCGGCGCTGGAACCAGGCGCTTGAGGACGCCGGTTTGCAGCAGCGTCTGACGCTGCCTCACGAGGGCTTCTTCCGCAAGGTCGGGACCTACGCCGGCCACCCGATCAGCCCCGCGGGTGAGGTCCTGTCCGAGGCGGCGTTCCAGAGCCGACTAGCTGACTGGGTGCCTTCGCCGAACGACCGCGAACAGGTCGCTGCCTTGATGCAGCCGGTCTACGAGCCAGGCGAGTTTGCCGGCTGGATCGCGCCCCCGGCACAGGGCATCAACGAGCAGTCGGTCGAATTCGACTACGTGCGCTTCGCCTGACCGGACGTCTGCAACCGTTAGCTGCGACCCTCGGCAGCCGTCATCAGGTCCTCCCAGCAGCCCTGCGCGGAGCGGTGCCACCGTTCATGGCGTCGGTGGAACCGGCCGGCGGCCGCCGGGCCCGGCCAGTTGCTAGCCAGCAGCTCGGCGGGCAGGCCGGGGTCGAGAAAGGGGAAGCGCCGCCACTCCTGCACCAGCCGGACCTGCGAGCGGAATGCCTCGGTGGGACTGCCGATCTTGTTGCTCGCGAAGGAGGTGAGGAACTCCTTGTAGCGCTGCTCCACGTCGTCGAGCTGCCATGCCTCCGTCACGATGCGCAGCTGGTCGCCGACCTGACCGAATGGCCCCGTGAAGGAAAAGGCGTCGACCCCAAGGGACTCGACGACGGCACCGACCTCCTTTTCCTTGCTGACATCTGGTGTCACCCACAGCCCAGGCATGGGGGAACCGAGGCCGGCCCAGGTGAGCCGCGTACGCAGGCTGTGCCGCAACGCTCGCTGCGTCTCCGGGACGCTGACGGTGAGCACCAGCCAGCGACCGTCCCAGACCTGCACCCCGCGACCGAACCCGTAGATTCGGGCGCTGCCTTCCACGAGCAGCTGCGTCCCGCCCGGCGTCAGGTGCCTGCGCACGCGCCGACCCGCCCGCTCGGCGACGATGAGGTGCTCTGCAGCGGTGCGGGACAGCGCTTGGCGGGCAGCCTTCTCCTCGACGCCGACCTCGCCGAGTGCTGACACCAGCGCCCCCGTCCAGGCGGGCGCCTCGTGCGGCAAGA
>JANLPD010000591.1:0-2771 GCA_031367045.1 Frankiales bacterium
CGCTGCGGCGCAGACAGCAGCAGCCCCGTGCTGGCCATCAGGCCGAGCTCCCGGCTGCGGGCGGCGTCGACGACCAACCCGATTCCGGGCAGCCCTGTCGTGGCCAGCGAACCGACCCGCAGGGGCACCGGGCGCACGGCGCTGGTGACGATGGACCCGCCGAGCGGCAGTGCGAAGGCGCGCGCGACGACGTGTGCCACGGATCCCTCACCGGCGGCAACCGAGCGCCACACTCCGTCGCTCTCGGCGGTGCCCTTCGGGGTCCAGGCCCGAAAGCTCGACGGGTCTACTCCTAGCGCTGTTGTCTGTCCCGAGCCGATGTGCACCGTTCCCGATGCGACGACCAGCGTTGCCCTTGCACCGGTCACGGCGACCAGCCGGCGTACGACGTCGACGGGCAGCGGGACTTTCGACACGACCAGCACCTGGGCCGGGACACGCGCGCGCAACGCATCCACGTGGACGGTGCGGGCCGGTCGGGGCGAGGCGACAGGAGGAGGGGCGACGGAACTGGGCTCAGGGCTCGCCGTCGCGGGGTCAGCCGGACGGGCGGTCTCCGCCCTGAGGGCGGAGGTGGTGGTGACGACGGTCGCGACGCCGCCGACGACGACCGCCACGGCAAGCGCCACGAGGGCGCGCGGCAGACGCCACGGCAGGGCGCGCGAGGTTCTCACGTACGCATTCTCCCTGATGGCGGACCTCCAGGAGTGGAATCGGAGAGAAGGCGTCAAAAGGACAGGACTGTGGGGCCCCGGGCGCAGGTCGGTGGCCCGATCCTTAGCCGAGGTCGGTGGCCGCGATCGGGGTGTTGAAGGGGTCGCACCAGACGAGCACTGTCCAGGCCGTGCCGAGGTCGACCGACGCCGGGAGCTGGTAGCTGAACGAGCCGCGCTCGGCCTTCAGGGCGCCCAGCCGGATACCGCCGGACGGGGTCCGGGCGCCTCGTCGCACGAGGTGCACCGACGGGGAAACCGTGCCTTCGATGTTCACGTCCTCGAAGCGCAGCAGGCCGCGACCATCGAGCAGGTAGATCGCGTTGCCACCGCGGGCCGAGTGGCCGATGCCGTGCAGTTGGCCAGAGCTGATCTGGCGAGCCACTGCCGGCTGCACGGGCGGGGCCGCTGCCGGCGGCGCGACCGACGGCTTGACGTTCGTCGCCGTGGGTCGAGGCGCCGTGGGTTGAGGCGCTGTGGACCGAGGCGCTGTGGACCGAGGCGCCGCCGGCGCGCTTATGGTGGCCTGCGGCAAAGCAGCGCGTATTGGGGCCTTGGTGGACGAAGTAGTGCTGGGGAGGGCCGGGGCAGGGACAGCGTCTGCCTGCAGTGCTGTCGGGAAGGCCTCGACCAAGGTGCGCTGGCTGAACGAGGGCGCCAGCAGCAGCGCCACCACGGCGACCACCGCGCCGGTGCTCACGCGGCCGGCCCAGACGCGTCCGATCCGTGGCCGCAGCAGGCGGCGCAGCAGGACGGCCGCCACGGCTATCACCGCGACCACTGCCCACGCACGCGGGCTGCGGGCAGCGTTCTGGACGACGCCGGGACGCACCGCCCAGAGGGTGGCGAACGCCAGGACGGCGATTGCGAGGCGGGGGATCAGGGAGGGCACCCCATGAGCGTGCCCCTTCGGACACATCCGCGCACGGCCCCGCAGCGAACGGTTCGGTGACGGCGGAGCCTTCGGAGGGGCGAGACCTGGTGGCGCCGGATCGGATGGTCAACGCCACCGGTTGCGCAGATCACCTGATCAGAAAGGACTATTGAACTTCTGGCAGGGCAGAGCCGATGTAGTAGCCACGCGCACGACCACCGAGGGGCAGAAGCTCATGACAATGATCGCGACCCCCATCTCTTCGCCAGAAGTGCCCTACGCGTGTCCGCTCAGCGTTGCTGACCGCTGTGACGCCTGTGGTGCCCAAGCCTTCATCCGGGCCGTCATGACGCAGGGAAGCCTGCTTTTTTGCGGTCACCACGGCCGGGAGTACGCCGACAAGCTTGCGTTGGTAGCCCTCGTCGTGGAGGACGGCACGTCAAGCATCAATGCGAAACCGAGCCCGAGCGCGTACTGACCCATCCCGGGCGAAGACTCAGCCGGGGCGAAGGCCTTCGGCCTTGCGGGCAGACTGCAGAAGCTGCAGGTAGTCGTCGGTGTACAGCTCGACAAGCGCCTCCTGAGCGGACCGTTTCGCCCGTCGCTCACGCACCTCCAGGTCACCGCTGCCCACGGCGCCAAGCACTGGTTGGCGCGGGCCCGCAATGGCTACCGGAGCCTGCGACGGGCTCGCCCGCCGGGTCACGACGGCCGCCTTGGCGCGCGGGGCCCGGCCGGTCAGACATGGCGTGCAGGTCGTCGCCTCCCCGTCGTACTCCTCGGAGGTCTTCACTTTCCTGCATCGCTCGCACCGTCGCCACCCGCTCACGCCAACACCGTACGTTGCGGCGCTGCAGGTTGAGCGGCGCACGCTGACGTCGCCGCCGTGGAGCCGAACGGTTTACGGCCGGATCACCGATTTGCCAGGCTGGTAGCTGCCCGAGCGCCTAATGGCAGTTCGCAACGGTGGCGGTGGGTGTCGGCTGGAAAGGTGACGGGTGCCGACTTGGCTGTTTTCTGGTCGCCAGCCGTGGCAGTGGTCACCCGCAGTGGGTGCCGGTGCCATCCGGGATGTGAGCGGCCACTAACCTGGTGCTGGTGAAAATGACTCTCTACGAAGCCGAACACGAGGCTTTCCGCGACACGGTGCGGACCTTCGTCGAGAGGCAGATCTCGCCGTTCCA
>JANLPD010000600.1:0-1527 GCA_031367045.1 Frankiales bacterium
CCTCCCCAGCGAGCGGCTGCCCAACCGGTTGACGGTCTGCAAGACGCTGCTGGGGTTCATGGGGAGGAACGGGTGCTCAGCGCAGGAACGGATGACGACGGACGATCGGCAGGGCCGCCCAGCTGCGTCCTAGGCCAAACGTGCGTCCGGCACCGATAGCTGCCAGCAGGACAAGCACGAAGGCGTAGATGAGGTGGTCATCCATGAAGGGGTTGTTGGCGGGCGGCAGGACAACGGCCCACATCAGCACCAGGAGCAGGGACCCCGCAGCAGCCGCTAGGCGCATGGCCACGCCGGCGATCAGTGCGACACCGATGCCGAGCAGAGCCGCCATGAACAGCCAGTTCGCCCATCCCTGCCCGGCGATGCTGTGGGCAGTGTCGGCGAACGGTCCCTTCGCGCCGAACTTCAAAAAGCCAAGGGTGGGCGACCCGCCGTCGAGCCATCCCTTGCCGGCTGCCGTCTCATGGCCAAGCCCGAAGGTCTTGTCCAGGAAGGCCCACAGGAAGATCCAGCCCAAACTGATCCGGGCTGCCGCGGCGGCGATCCCCGCCCAGCGGTGGGCTCCGCCGTCCGCCGGAAGGGAACGGTCTGGCGCAGGGCTCTGAACATGGTTGCTGGTGGTGACCGGGTGTCGAATCAGGGTCTTCATGGCCTGCTCCTGTGACATGTGCCGCAGTGCGTCTGCGGTAACTCCAGGCTGGCGAGGTCCGGGCCGCCCGGGCAGGACCAAAGGTCCCGAGTTCGCCAGCGAAGGACCCGCCTACGATCGGGCCCGTGCACGAGACCCCCGCTGCAGTGACGCAGAGTCGTCCGCGGGTGGGGCACATCGACTTCCTGAACTGCTTGCCGCTCTACGACGGCCTGGTCCGGTCCGGCGCCCTGCTCGACGTTCGGCTGCGCCGCGACACCCCCGACAAGCTCAGCGACCTGCTGCTGGCGGGCGAGCTCGACATCGGCCCGATCAGCCTGGTGCCAGCGCTCCAGCACGCCGAGGACCTCGTCGTCCTGCCGGACCTCGCGGTCGGCTCTGACGGCGCTGTGCTGTCGGTGGTCCTCGTCAGCAAGATGCCGGCCGAACAGGTCGAAGGGACCGTTGCCCTCGGCTCTACGTCGCGCACCTCGGTCCTGCTGGCCCAGCTCCTGCTCGAGCAGCGGTGGGGCAACTGGCCGACGTACGAGGTCATGGCACCTGACCTGGGGGCCATGCTGCGCACCTGCGACGCCGCGGTCCTGATCGGCGATCCGGCGCTGCGCGCGACGTACGACGCCCCGGCGCGCGGGCTGCACGTCACCGACCTGGGCGCGGCCTGGCGCGACTGGACCGGCCTGCCGATGGTGTTCGCCGTCTGGGCGGCCCGGCGCGACTACGCCACCGAGCACCCCCAGCAGGTCTTCGCGGTTCAGCAGTCCTTCCGCTCCTCGCTCACCGCGTCGCTCGCCCGGGTCGAGGAGGTGGCGGAGCACGCCGCCCGATGGGAGCCGTTCGACGCGGTCACCCTGGCCACCTACTTCCGGGCGCTGGAC
>JANLPD010000620.1:0-3021 GCA_031367045.1 Frankiales bacterium
CGGTTGCCCCAGAGCGGCCAGCAACCGCATCGCGCGAGCTGGTCCGTCCGGGAGCAGCACCACACCGCCGGTCAGCCGAAGGAGCCGACCGGCAGCAGCCGCAGCAGCGAGCTCGCGGGCCCCCAGGCCGAGCGCGTCGAGGTCCGGCTGTTCCGGCGCCAAGAACGGTGCTGCCCCCAGGCGGTCCTCGAGCCGGCGCACCGACGGCTCTGCGTCGCCGAGCGAGCGGACCGTCCCGGGGAGGTGAAGCCGACCCGCGTCGAGCCCGAGGCCGGCGGCCACGGCCAGCGGCGCGACGAGCGCCAGGTCTGGCAGCCCCACGGAGCGGCGGGCCGCCTCCTGCGTCGGCCCCGGCTCCAACGGAAAGGCCACAGCGTGCGCCTGGACCACACCGACGATGGCGGTGGACCAGCCCTCCCAGGTCGACCGGTCGACCAGCCAGCTCCCCTCGACCCGCACCGAAGACAGGTCGTCCAGGGGCACGCCGAGCGCCGCGAGGTCGGCCCGGCGGACCGCTCCGCGGCGCGCCACCTCAACCGCAACCGACCCGGTTTCCGCACCCTCACCGAGCGCGGCTGCCCGCAGGGCCGCTGCACCGCGCCGGCGCAGGTCCGGTGGGTCGGCATCAAGGACGAGCAGGCCCGCCGCCACGGAGTGTGCGCCGGGGTCCCGCAGCAACGCCCGGTCGCCCGCCTGAACGGCCAGCGACCTCGACAGCCGCAGCCGGGCGGCCCCCTCGCCGAGCGGACGGACCCGCACGGGCACGCCGGCGGAGCCGACGTGCAGGATGAGCTCGGACGGCAGCGCCGCCGCGTCCACCGAGGTCCGGACATCGAGCAGCTGGGTGGTCCGCCAGGCGCGGGGCGTCAGCAGGGCGTCGCCGCGCCCGACGTCGGCACGATCGAGCCCTCGGAGGTTGACGGCGACCCGCGCGACGGCCGCGACCTCGTCGTAGGCGACGCCGAGGCTCTGCAGCCCCCGCACCTTGACGGGCTGGCCACGAAGCTCCAGCTCGTCGCCGACCCGCAGTGTGCCGGCCCCGAGGGTGCCGGTCACGACAGTGCCGCTCCCGCGGACCGTGAAGGCGCGGTCGACCCACAGCCGGACCCGACCGGTCACCTGCGGCGCCGGCAAGGACGAGACCAGCCGGTCGAGCGCCGCCCGGAGCTCCTGCAGCCCCGCGCCGGTCACCCCTGACACCGCGACCGCCTCGACCTCGCCGAGTGAGGAGCCGCGCAGGTGGGCCTGCGCCTCCTCGGTGGCGCGCGAGGGGTCCGCCAGGTCGCTGCGGGTCACAGCAAGCAGGCCATGTGTAATGGCCAGTGCGTCCACGGCAGCCAGGTGCTCGGCGGACTGACGACGCCAGCCCTCATCAGCGGCGACCACGAACAGCACCGCGGGCGAGGGTCCGAGCCCGGCCAGCATGTTGCCGATGAAGCGCTGATGCCCTGGTACGTCGACGAACCCAACCACCTGCCCTGATGGCAGGGCCGTCCACGCGTAGCCGAGGTCGATCGTCATCCCCCGCCGCCGCTCTTCGGCCCAGCGGTCCGGCTCCATGCCGGTGAGCGCCCGCACCAGCGTCGACTTGCCGTGGTCGACGTGGCCCGCTGTCGCTAGGACGTACACGCGAGAACCGCGGCCCGGACGGCGTCGTCCTGGTCCTCGGGGACGCAGCGCAGGTCCAGCAGGCACCGGTCGCGCTCCACCCGCCCGACGACGCACGGCTCGCCGCGACGCAGGAGCACGGCGTACGACGGGGGCAGCGCGACCGCCCATCCGTCGAGCTTGTGCCCCGGCGCCCCACCACCCCCGACAGCACCGGCACTCGGCACGACCTCGCCGCCGACCGCCTCGGCAAGTCGCTGGCACCGCTCCTGCATCGCCGTCGGGTCCGCCCGAAGTGCCTGCCACACAGGTGGTTTTGGCCCTCGAAGCGTCGCCTCCAGGGCAGCCAGGGTGAGCTTGTCAACCCGCAGCGCGCGCGCCAGGGGATGTCGCCGCAGGACCTCGACGGCGTCAGCCCGCCCCAGGACGAGGCCGGCCTGCGGGCCACCGAGCAGCTTGTCCCCGCTGCACGTCACGATGGCGGCGCCGTCGCGCAGGGCAGCCCGCGCGTCGGGCTCGCCGGGCAGCAGCGGATCGGCGCACAGCAGCCCGCTCCCCACGTCGGCGACAACCGGCACCCCGAGCGTGCTGAGCGCGGCCACCCCCACGCTGCTGGTGAAGCCCTCCACCCGGAAGTTGCTCGGGTGGACCTTCAGGAGGCAGCCGGTCTGCGGGCCGATTGCGTCGGCGTAGTCGCCCAGGTGGGTGCGGTTGGTCGTGCCGACCTCGCGCAGCCGTGCGCCGGTCGATGCGATCAGCTCCGGCAGGCGGAAGCCGTCGCCGATCTCCACCATCTCGCCCCGGCTGACGACCACCTCCTTACCGGCGGCCAGCGCGGTCGTCGCGAGCACCAGTGCCGCAGCGCCGTTGTTCACGACCAGCGCTGCCTCCGCGTCGGGGACCGCCTCGAGCAGTGCCGCCAAAGTGCCGCGGCCGCGACGGGCCCGGCTGCCCGTCGCGGCGTCGTACTCGACATCGACGTACCCTGCCGCGATCTCGACGGCGGCTCGGGCCGCCGGCGACAGCGGGGCGCGACCCAGGTTGGTGTGCAGCACGACGCCGGTCGCGTTGAGTACCGGCCGTAAGGTCGTAGAACGCCGTGGCAGGGAACGGACCGCCTCGTCGGCGACGTCCTGCGGTGCGATGTCGCCCCGACGGGCCAGCTCCTGCGCCGCCACGACAGCCGACTTGACCGTGTCGACGCCGAGGCGGGAGGCAGCCTCGACCAGACGCACATCACCAAGAACGGCGTCCGTGCGCGGGACGCGCCGCCGGGGGTCGACCGCAGTCACGTTTGGACCCTATGCCGGTAGGCGGGGGCTAGCGTCGGCGCATGGCTGATGAGGACGCACTGCTGGCCCTGCTCACCCGCCGCACCCGTGGTGCGCTTGCGACGATCAAGCGCGACGGATT
>JANLPD010000621.1:0-10076 GCA_031367045.1 Frankiales bacterium
CCAGCTCGGCGCGACCGACGACTGCGGGTTCAGCCCCTTCAGCATCGACGTGAAGCCCAAGCACGGTTCGCCCGACTTCGCGCGCGACATCGCCTTCCAGAAGATCACGGCGCGCGAGCAGGGAGCCAAGCTCGCGTCGGAGAAACTCGGGGTCTAGTCCCGGTCTGGGCCCTGCTGCTAGCCGTCCCGACGGCCGGGCAGCAGGGCCGCCGGTGCGTGCTGGGGGACGATCGGGTTCTTAGGCGCCACCGGCTGCAACCGCACGTAGGCCGCGCCCGGCTCCGGCCGACGATCGGCCTCGCCCCGGTTGGGCCACAGGGACATCGCCCGCTCCGCCTGGGCGGTGATAGTCAGCGACGGGTTGACACCAAGGTTGGCTGAGATGGCGGCGCCGTCGACGACGTGCAGCCCGCGGTACCCGTAGACGCGGTGGTAGGCGTCGATGACGCCCGTCTGCGGCGAGTCGCCGATCGCGCAACCACCGATGAAGTGCGCTGTCATGGGCACGTTGGCGAGCTCGCTGACGCTGCCGCCCGGAAAGCCGTGGATCTTCTCAGCGACCCGGCGCGTGGCCTCGTTGGCGACCGGGATCCAGGTCGGGTTCGGTGCACCATGACCTTGCCTGGCGGTGAGCCGCCCGAAGCGGGTATACGTCGTGATCGAGTTGTCGAGCGTCTGCATGACGAGCGAGATGATGGTCCGCTCCGACCAGCGCCTCGGGATGAGGATGCGGAAGAAGACCTTCGGATTGCGCGCGATCTCGCCGAGCGCCTTGACGGCCCGGGGCGTTCGCCCCCCACCGTCGGTCATCACGGTCTGCAACA
Organism: Frankiales bacterium; assembly: GCA_031367045.1. GTDB lineage: Bacteria > Actinomycetota > Actinomycetes > Mycobacteriales > SCTD01 > JANLPD01. Next base: position 825 of record JANLPD010000621.1, read on the forward strand.
GGCCCATCAGGTTGCTGCCCTTGCCGTAGCGGACCGGCTCGATGTGGGTCACCTCGTCGGGGTGGAACGACGAGGTGATGGCCACCCCCTGCGTGAAGTCGGTGGTGACCTTCTTGGTCTGTGCGCCAACCAGGGACTCGGAGTTGGTGCGCGTCAGCAGGCCCAACCGAGCCGAGATGCCTGGCAGCACCCGCTTGTCACGCATCCGGTGCAGCAACCTCTGGGTGCCCAGGGTGCCGGCCGCGAACACGACCTCGTCTGCGGTGAAGCTGCGGGTCCTGCGCCGGGACCAAGACCCTGTCTTGACCGTCTCCACCGTGTAGCCGCCGTCCGGTTGCGGTCGCACGGTGGTCACCGTCGTGTCGGGGTGGACCTCGGCGCCACCACCCTCTGCCAGGTGCAGGTAGTTCTTGACTAGCGTGTTCTTGGCTCCCACCCGGCAGCCCGTCATGCAGGCGCCGCACTGGGTGCAGCCGGTCCGCTCCGGCCCGAGGCCGCCGAAGTACGGGTCGGCGACCGTGCAGCCAGGCTCCTGCCGTCCATCGCGCCCGAAGAAGACGCCGACTGGCGTCAGGGTGAAGGTGTGGCCCACACCCATGTCCTCGGCGACCGCCCGCATCACCTCATCGGCCGGCGTCATGGTCGGGTTCTGGACGACTCCGAGCATCCGACGCGCCTGGTCGTACCAAGGCTCAAGCTCGGCGCGCCAGTCGGTGATGTGACCCCAGGACGGGTCCTCGAAGAACGGCGCTGGTGGCTGGTAGAGCGTGTTGGCGTAGTTCAGCGAGCCGCCTCCTACGCCCGCGCCGGCAAGCACGACGATATTGCCGACCTTGTTGATCCGCTGGATGCCGTAGCAGCCCAGCCTTGGCGCCCAGAGGAACTTGCGGACCTCCCAGGACGTCTTGGGGAGCGTCGCGTCAGTCCATCGACGGCCGGCCTCGACGACACCCACGCGGTAGCCCTTCTCGACGAGACGCAGCGCCGTGACGCTGCCCCCGAACCCCGAGCCGATGACAAGGACGTCGTAGTGGCCGTCGTGAAGGTGACTGCTCATGGGCGCAAACCTCTCAGCGCGGCGCGGGGTAAAAGCGACAAAGTGCTCAGCGCTTCCTCACCGTACCGTCGGCAGTTCGCGCGCGGGCGCCAGCGGCATCGGCAGGTGCCGCCCGAGGAAGTCCAGCGCGGCCGGAAGGCTCGCCGACCAGGTACCGAAGTTGTGGCCGCTGTCTGGAAGCTGCGTGACCAGCAGCGGAAGCCGCCGCGCCTTTGTCCGCGCCGCTTCGAGCATCGCCACGTTCTGAGCGAGTGCAAAGCTGTCCTGGCCACCAGCCGTGAGGTACAGCGCGGGGCCGGTCGGGGATCGATGCTGGAGCCACCACAGTGGTGAGTTCTCATCGAGCGCTGCGCGCTTGCCGCGATACGGGCTGCTCGCCCCTTTGCCGGTGTCTATCCCGGCTGTGAAGTAGCCGGACAGGCTGGCGGCCGCGCTGTACCGGTCCGGGTGGTGAAGGCCGAGGTTGACGGCGCAGAAGCCTCCTTCGGAGTAGCCCAGCGCGGCGTAGGTCCGCCCCCGGGTGAGGTGGAAGGCGCTGTCGATCGCGGCCGGGATGTCAACAGCCAGGTAGGTCTCGTTGAGCTCCCCGCCCAGCGCGTCCACGCATTCGCTCGGTCGCCCTTGGTAAGTGGTGGGGAAGGCGGCGATTACCGCCGGCATCCGGCGGGCGGCGATCTCGGTATCGAGGACGTCTCGGACCTGGAGCTGGGTGTCGTAGTTGACAGGACCGCCGGGGGTGCCGTGAAACATCTCTACGACAGGCAGTGACGACGCCGCGAGGCCTTTGAAATAGTCGGCCGGCAGGTACAGCAGGCCGGGGCGGCTGATGCGGCTCACCGGACCGGCGAAGACGACCTCAAGGAGAATCCCACGCCCCAGCCGCGCTGATTCGGCACCGCGCTGCTGCCAGGCGGGAGTGAGGATCTGCAATACCTTGTCCGGCGACTCGGCGCTAAACGATCGTGGCGGCTCGTAGGAGCGCGCCGAGGTCGCCAGCAGGTCAGACCAACTGGCGTAGAACCCGAACTGGCGGTTGACCAAGGTCGCGCTCAGCACTGCGCCCAGGAGCATCACGAACAGGAGGCTGCCGGCCCGGGCCGGGGCAGCGACCTTGGGTGGCCAACGGAGCCATACCGCCCAGACCCCGGCCAGACCCGCGAGCGAGATGACACCGACAAGAGCCAGGAAGGGCCCGCCGAGCAGGCTCATGCGCCAGCCGGTGGGGATCCGAACGCCACTCCGAGCCCAGTCAGGTCGATCGCCCGACGGTGCATGTCTGGGCTCTCGCTGATCATCTGCCGCATCACCTCGAGCGCTGTGAGGATGTGTCGTCCGACCTGATCAGCCGGGCGCTGGGCGTTCACCGAGACCAGGATCCCGCGCTCGCCGTACCACTCCAGGATCGGATGCGTCACGTCGTTGTACAGCTGCAGCCGGTGTCGGATGATCTGCTCGGTGTCATCGGAGCGCCCTTCGAGGCTAGCCCGGGCGAGCAGCCGGCGGACCAGCTCCGCCTCCTCCACCTGCAGGTACAGAGCGACATCAGCTGTCATGGCCAACTCCGCGGCGATCTCGTACAGCGACCGCGCCTGGTCCATGGTTCGGGGGATGCCGTCGAGCACGAACCCCCCTGCCCCTGCCTCGACGAGTGCGCCGCGGACCATCTTCAGCACGACCTCGTCGGGCACGAGCTCGCCGCGGTCGAGGAACCGCTGCACCGCTACGCCGAGCTCGGTGCGCCGCGCGACGTGTTCGCGCAACAGGTCACCCGTGGCGATATGCGGGATGTCAAAGTGACTCGCGATCACCGCGCCTTGCGTTCCCTTGCCGGCTCCCGGCGGGGCGATCATGAGCAGCTTCACGGCGCCTCCTTTCGTGGCCGCAGTTACCTCATCACACCCCTGGGTCGCCGCTGCGTCGCCCATCGGCAACAGCAACGCCGGCTGGTTCTCTACGCTGTCGGCTGGCTGTGTGCGAGTGGAGGAGACGTGCGACCGCTGATTGGCATCTCGACCTACCGCGAGCAGGCCCGCTGGGGGACCTGGGACGTCCCAGCTGTCCTGCTGCCGGCGGCGTACGTCGCCGCCGTTGTCGCCGCCGGCGGCGACCCGGTGCTGCTGCCAACCGGGGGCGTCACGGCCGACACGGTCGCGCGTCTGGACGGTCTGGTCCTCGCCGGTGGGGCCGACGTCGACCCGACCCGCTACGGACAGCCACCCGGCCCGAACACGACCGTAGTGCGGCCCGACCGGGACAGCGCCGAGCTGGTGGCCCTGCAGACCGCGCTCGATCGGGATCTGCCAGTGCTCGCCATCTGCCGCGGGATGCAGCTGCTCAATGTCGCGCTGGGCGGTGACCTGGTGCAGCACCTTCCGGTCCGGCCCGGCATCGCCTGCCACGACCCCGGTCCGGGATTGTTCGAGCATCGGCAGGTGCGCACGGCGGTAGGCAGCATGGTGCGCAGACTGCTCGGCCCGACCGCGGCGGCTGACTGCCATCATCACCAGGCGCTCGATCGGATCGCCGCTGATCTCACGCCGACCGCGTGGGCCGAGGACGGGACGGTCGAGGCCGTCGAGTCCCTCGACCGCGAGTTCTGCATTGCGGTGCAGTGGCACCCGGAGGCAAGCGACGACCGGCGGCTGTTCGCGGCGCACGTGGCCGCGGCAGGGAGCCGGCTCCGGCGCCCGCGCTGACCTTCCCGCACCTGGTCCTTGTCGAAACACGCAGAGAGCTCTATGGTCCGGATCTGATCCATTGGAGCTGAGTTGACGAGCCGCCTGAAGGTAGGACTTGCATGAGCAGCACAGAGCCCCCGTCCACCACCGCCCCAGCCGGGCAGGACAGCGACACGTCACAGCTGCATCAGTTGGGCTATGCGCAGGAGCTGGCCCGGCACATGTCGGGTTTCTCCAACTTCGCCGTGTCCTTCACGATCATCTCGATCCTGTCCGGTGCTCTCACGCTCTACGGCTTCGGTCTCAACACCGGTGGCCCCGCGGTGATTGTCTGGGGCTGGCCCTTCGTCGGCCTCATGACTCTGTTCGTCGGCCTCTCCATGGCCGAGGTCTGCTCGAGCGACCCCACGGCCGGTGGCCTGTACTACTGGTCAGCGAAGCTGGCCAAGCAGAACGGTGCGGCCTGGTCCTGGTTCACCGGGTGGTTCAACTTCCTCGGCCAGGTGGCCGTAACCGCCGGGATCGACTTCGGCGCAGCCTTCTTCCTCAACGCTTTCCTCGACCTGCAGTTCGGCTTCGACGCCCGTCCGTGGCACACCATCCTGCTGTTCGGGCTGATCCTTATCCTGCACGGGGCCCTCAACCAGTTCGGGGTCAAGGTGGTCGCAATCTTCAACGACATCAGCGTGTGGTGGCACATAGTCGGCGTCGCGATCATCGTCATCGTGCTGGCGGTGGTCCCGGACAAGCATCAGTCGACCTCGTTCGTGTTCACAAAGTTCGTCAACAACACCGGCTGGGGATCGAGCTTCTACGTCGCCCTGATCGGGCTGCTGCTCGCGCAGTACACCCTCACCGGCTTTGACGCCTCCGCCCACATGACCGAGGAGACGCACGACCCTTCGATCGCCGGACCACGCGGGATCGTCATGTCGATCCTGGTCTCCATCGCAGCCGGTTGGGTGCTGCTGATCGGCCTCACCTACGCGATCCAGAGCTATGACGGCGCCACCGGTAGCGCCACCGGGGTGCCGCCGGCGCAGATCTTCATCGACGCGGTGGGGTCGACGGGCGGCAAGCTTCTGCTGCTCATCGCGATCGGCGCCCAGCTGTTCTGTGGCATGGCCTCCGTGACCGCAAACTCGCGGATGATCTACGCCTTCTCGCGGGACGGGGCGCTGCCCGCATCGGCCCTGTGGCACCGCATCAACCCGCGTACCCGGACGCCAACCAACGCCATCTGGCTGGCTGCCGGCGGGGCGTTCCTGCTCGGCCTGCCCTACCTGTGGAACGTGACGGCGTACGCCGCTGTGACCTCCATCGCGGTGATCGGCCTCTACATCGCCTACGTGCTCCCGACCTTCCTGCGCCTGCGGCAGGGCGACGCGTTCGAGCCCGGGCCGTGGAACCTCGGCCGCTGGAGCCGGCCGATCGGCGTGGTCGCGGTGCTGTGGGTCGCCTTCATCACCGTGCTGTTCATGCTGCCGACGGCAAGCCCCGTCACCCGACTGACCTTCAACTACACACCGGTGGCCGTGCTCGCGGTCCTCGGTTTCGCCGGGATCTGGTGGCTCGTCTCCGCCCGCAAGTGGTTCACCGGGCCGAGAGTGCAGGGCTCGCCAGCGGAGCTGGCCGCCATCGAGAAGGAGCTGGAGCTGGAGAGCCTTGCCTGAGTCTGCCAGCCCGGCCCTCAGCGTCGACGAGCTGCGCCGGCAAGTCGAGGTGGGCGACGTCGACACGGTGCTGGTCGCCCTGACCGACATGCAAGGCCGCCTGCAGGGCAAGCGGTTGCACGCCCAGTATTTCCTGGACGTCGTCCTCGAGCACGCCACGGAAGGCTGCAACTACCTGCTTGCGGTGGACGTCGACATGAACACCGTCGAGGGCTACGCGATGTCGTCATGGTCCAGTGGCTACGGCGACTTCGTCATGCAGCCGGACCTGTCGACGCTACGGCCGGTGCCGTGGCAGGACGGCACCGTGCTCGTGCTCGCCGACCTGCGGTGGGAGGACGGCACCGAGGTCGTTGCCTCGCCGCGGCAGGTGCTCGCACACCAGCGGGCCCGGCTGGCCGAGTCCGGCCTGACGGCGTACGTCGGAACCGAGCTGGAGTTCATCGTCTTTCGCGACACCTACGAGCAGGCCTGGTCAGCCGGCTATCGCGATCTCACCCCGGCCAACCAGTACAACGTCGACTACTCCTTGCTCGGCACGGCGCGGATCGAGCCGCTGCTGCGGCGGATCCGCAACTGCATGGCCGGCGCCGGGCTCACCGTCGAGTCTGCAAAGGGCGAGTGCAACCTGGGCCAGCACGAGATCGCCTTCCGATACGACGAGGCGGGCGTGGCCTGCGACGGCCATGTCTTTTTCAAGAACGGCGCCAAGGAGATCGCCGCCCAGGAAGCCATGGCACTCACCTTCATGGCCAAGTACGACGCCCGCGAAGGCAACTCGTGCCACATCCACTGCAGCTTCCGCGGGACCGACGGCGAGCTGGTCCTGGCCGAGGGGGACGGACTGTCCGACGTCGGCCGGTCCTTCGTCGCCGGGCAGCTGAGGTATATGCGGGAGCTCACCTTGCTGCTGGCGCCGAACATCAACTCCTACAAGCGCTATGTCGAGGGGTCGTTCGCGCCTACTGCCCTGCGCTGGGGACGCGACAACCGCACCTGCGCGTTCCGGCTCGTCGGGCACGGGCCAAGCCTCCGGCTGGAGAACCGCATCCCAGGCGGTGACGTCAACCCCTACCTGGCAACTGCAGCAGTGATCGCGGCTGGGCTGGCCGGCATCGAGGAGAAGCTCGACCTGGAAGCGGCGTCCGAGGGCAACGCCTACGGTGACCTGGACGCACCGCGGGTGCCGACCAACCTCAGCGAGGCGCGCGACCTTTGGCAGGCCAGCGCCTTCGCCCGCCGGGTGTTCAGCGACGAGGTCGTGGACCACTACGCAAACATGGCGACCGTTGAGCTGGCCGCCTTCGGCCGGGCGGTGACCGACTGGGAGCGCTTCCGCGGATTCGAGCGGCTATGACCATGGCGATGTCGTACGACGTGGTCAACCCGGCGACCGAGCAGGTGCTGACCAGCGTCGCCCTCGCCGGTGTCGCCGAGACCGACGCTGCCGTCGAGCGGGCCCAACGCGCGTTCGCCTCGTGGCGCCAGGTCGCGCCGGCCGACCGGGCGCGGCTGCTGCGCCGCTTTGCCGAGCAGGTCGACAGCCAGCTGGAGGAGCTGGCGCAGCTCGAGGTGCGCAACTCTGGGCACACGATCAGCAACGCGCGCTGGGAGGCCGGCAACGTCCGCGACGTACTCACCTACTACAGCGCGGCGCCCGAGCGGCTGTTCGGCAGGCAGATCCCGGTGGCCGGTGGCGTGGACGTCACCTTCCACGAACCGCTCGGCGTCGTCGGCGTCATCGTCCCCTGGAACTTCCCGATGCCCATCGCAGGCTGGGGGTTCGCGCCCGCACTAGCGGCCGGGAACACGGTGGTGCTCAAGCCGGCCGAGCTCACGCCGCTGACCGCGCTACGGCTCGCGGAGCTGGCCCTCGAGGCCGGCCTGCCCGCGGGTGTCTTCACCGTCCTCCCCGGTAAGGGAACGGTCGTCGGCGCGCGGCTCGTCGAGCACCCCGACGTCCGCAAGATCGTGTTCACCGGCTCGACCGTTGTCGGGAAAGCGGTGATGGCCGGCTGCGCCGACCAGGTCAAGCGGGTGACCCTTGAGCTGGGCGGCAAGAGCGCGAACGTCATCTTCGCCGATGCAGACCTCGAGCGGGCGGCCGCGACAGCGCCGTACGCCGTCTTCGACAACGCCGGGCAGGACTGCTGCGCGCGATCGCGGATTCTCGTCCAGCGCTCGGTGTACGACCGTTTCCTCGAGCTGCTCGAACCCGCGGTCAAGGCAATGCGGGTCGAGGACCCAACCCTGGAGACGGCCGAGATGGGTCCGCTCATCAGCCGGCCGCAGTGGGAGGGGGTCGCTTCCTACGTACCAGAGGACGCTCCGGTCCTGTTCCGTGGCGACGCCCCGACCGGCCCCGGATTCTGGTTTCCACCGACGGTGCTGGCCCCCGTCGACCCGACCGACCCTGCGGTGACCGAGGAGATCTTCGGACCGGTGGCCGTCATCCTGCCGTTCGACGACGAGGCAGATGCGGTGCGGATCGCCAACCAGGGCAGCTACGGGTTGGCCGGATCGATCTGGACCCGCGACGTCGGGCGCGCCCTGCGCGTCGCCCGCAGCATGGAGGCGGGCAACCTTTCGGTGAACAGCCACTCCTCGGTGCGCTACTCCACCCCGTTCGGTGGCTTCAAGCAGTCCGGTTTCGGACGCGAACTCGGGCCGGACGCGCTGCACTCCTTCACCGAGGTAAAGAACGTTTTCCTCTCAACGGAAGGGTGAGCGTGAACACAGCAGAGACCGAGGTCGTACGCCGGCTGGTGGGCCGGGTCGCCGTCATCACCGGCGGGGCCAGCGGCATCGGGCTCGCCACTGCGCACCGGTTCGCCGCCGAAGGTGCGCACGTCGTCATCGGTGATGTCGAGCCGACCGCCGGGAGCGCAGCAGCCGAGGCCGTGGGCGGCACCTTCGTCCCCGTCGACGTCACGTCCGAGGAGCAGGTGGCCGCACTATTCGACGCCGCGGTGTCGACGTACGGCGGGCTGGACATTGCTTTCAACAATGCTGGCATCTCGCCTCCCGACGACGACTCGATCCTGACCACCGGTCTGGACGCGTGGCGCCGGGTGCAGGAGGTGAACCTCACCTCGGTCTACCTGTGCTGCAAGGCGGCGATCCCGCACCTACAGGCCCGCGGTCGCGGTTCGATCATCAACACCGCGTCCTTCGTCGCAAGGATGGGCGCCGCCACCTCGCAGATCTCCTATACCGCCTCCAAGGGAGGCGTCCTCGCGATGTCGCGCGAGCTCGGGGTGCAGTTCGCGCGCCAGAACATCCGGGTGAACGCATTGTCCCCGGGGCCGGTGAACACCCCCCTGCTGCAGGAGCTGTTTGCCAAGGACCCGGAGCGCGCTGCCCGCCGTCTGGTGCACATCCCGATGGGCCGATTCGCCGAGCCGGCCGAGATCGCAGCCGCGGTGGCGTTCCTTGCCTCAGACGACTCATCCTTCATCACCGCTTCGGAGTTCCTCGTCGACGGCGGGATCTGCGGGGCCTACGTCACCCCGCTGTGAGCCCGACCGGAGGCCACCCCCCGCGCGTGGTCGACATGGCGGAGGTGGCGTTCCGGCCGATCCGCAGCGGGAACGCGTTCGAGGAATGCGTCGAGCGCGTCCTGTCGGCGGTGAAGCTCGGCCTGGTCTGTCCCGGCGAGCGGCTGCCGGCCGAGCGCGACCTGGCCACCAGGCTTGGTGTCAGCCGGGTGACGCTGCGGGAGGCGCTGCGGTCGCTGGCTCAGGCGGGCTGGTTGGAAGTTCGTCGTGGGCGGCACGGCGGCACCTACGTGCTGGACCGCAGCCCCGCGCTGGTCGGCCGACGCCCTCGCCCCGGACCGCCCGTG
>JANLPD010000643.1:0-2464 GCA_031367045.1 Frankiales bacterium
GCGATGCGCCGCGCCATGCACAAGCTGCCGATGAAGTGCCGCTTCATCGTCCGGGAGGTGGGTGACTGATGGCCGACAACCGGACGAACGACCTTCGCGAGCTCGGTGACGAGGAGCTCGTCACCAACCTGCGCGAGGCCAAGGAGGAGCTGTTCAACCTCCGCTTCCAGGTGGCCACCGGCCAGCTGGATAACAACCGGCGCCTGCAGACGGTGCGGCGCGACATCGCCCGCATCTACACGGTGATGCGCGAGCGGGAGCTCGGCATCGTGCGCACCAGCGGCACCGGGGTGACCGCATGACCGAGACGAGTGGCATGACTGAGACGACCGACAGCCAGGACGCAACCGAGTTGGACCGCGGCTTCCGCAAGACCCGCGAGGGCCTGGTGGTGAGCGACAAGATGGACAAGACCGTCGTCGTCGCCGTCGAGGACCGGGTCCAGCACCCGCTGTACAAAAAGACGCTGCGCCGCACCAACAAGCTCAAGGCGCACGACGAGCAGAACACCTGCGGCGTCGGGGACCGGGTCTTGTTGATGGAGACCCGTCCGCTGTCGGCCACCAAGCGGTGGCGCGTCGTTGAGATCCTCGAGAAGGCCAAGTAGGTCCTGCGCACGGCCCGCACCACGTCGTACGCACGATCTGACAATCAGGAGAAGCAGTGATCCAGCAGGAGTCGCGACTACGCGTCGCCGACAACACGGGTGCCAAGGAGATCCTTTGCATCCGGGTGCTCGGCGGCTCGGGACGGCGCTACGCCGGGATCGGCGACATCATCGTCGGGACCGTCAAGGACGCTCTGCCCGGCGCGGGCGTCAAGAAGGGCGATGTCGTCAAGGCTGTCATCGTCCGCACCGTCAAGGAGCGCCGCCGCCCGGACGGTTCCTACATCCGCTTCGATGAGAACGCGGCTGTCCTGATCAAGGACGGCGGCGACCCTCGCGGCACCCGCATCTTCGGCCCGGTCGGCCGGGAGTTGCGGGACAAGCGCTTCATGAAGATCATCTCGCTCGCACCGGAGGTGCTGTAGTCATGGCAGGCCTGTTCGTCAAAAAGGGCGACACCGTCCAGGTCATCAGCGGCAAGGACCGGGGGCTCAAGGGCAAGGTCATCCAGGCCCACCCGGACAGCTCGCGAATCCTGGTCGAGGGTGCCAACCGGATCAAGAAGCACACCCGCGTCACGCAGTCCGCACGTGGGTCGCAGCAGGGCGGCATCGTCACCCAGGAGGCGGCGATCCACGTCAGCAACGTGCAGGTGGTCTGCCCGGCCTGTGGCAAGCCCAGCCGGATCGGGCACCGGCGCAGTGAAGCCGACGGCAACGGCAAGACCCACAGCCTGCGCGTCTGCAAGCGCTGCAACGGAGATATCTGATGACCGTCACCGACCAGACCCGGCCCGAGGCCCGCGAGGTGCCGCGCCTCAAGGCGCGCTACCGGGCAGAGATCAAGCCGGCGCTCACCGAGCAGTTCTCCTACTCGAATCCGATGCAGGTTCCCGGCGTCGTCAAGGTCGTCGTGAACATGGGTGTCGGCGAGGCGGCCCGCGACGCCAAGCTGATCGACGGCGCGCTGAAGGACCTCACCGCGATCACCGGCCAGAAGCCGCAGGTGCGGCGGGCGACCAAGTCGATCGCGCAGTTCAAGCTCCGCGAAGGCATGCCGATCGGCGCGAAGGTCACCCTGCGCGGCGACCGGATGTGGGAGTTCCTCGACCGGCTCGTGACGATCGCGCTCCCCCGGATCCGGGACTTCCGCGGGCTGTCGCCTAAGCAGTTCGACGGCAACGGCAACTACACCTTCGGTCTCACCGAGCAGTCGATGTTCCACGAGATCGACGTCGACCGGGTCGACCGCACCCGCGGTATGGACATCACGGTCGTCACCACCGCGACCAACGACGACGAGGGTCGCGCGCTCCTGCGGGCGCTCGGCTTCCCGTTCAAGGAGAGCTAAGCAATGGCGAAGAAGGCCCTCGTCGAGAAGGCGAAGCGCAAGCCGAAGTTTGCGGTCCGCGGCTACACCCGGTGCAACCGGTGCGGACGTCCGCGAGCGGTATTCCGGACGTTCGGGTTGTGCCGCATCTGCATGCGCGAGATGGCGCACGCGGGCGAGCTGCCCGGCATCACCAAGAGCTCCTGGTAATCCCGCACGTACGCTGACGGGCTCCCGCTCATCAGCACCCCTCTTCGTCGTAGGCCCGATTCTGGGTACCCCGGCGGGAAAGGCCAAAAGGCCACCATGACCCTGCACAGCCGTTGCACCAGCCGGACGGGCGTGAGCACGCCATGACGATGACCGACCCGATCGCGGACATGCTCACCCGCGTGCGCAATGCCAACTCGGCCTACCACGACCGCGTCTCGATGCCGCACAGCAAGATCAAGACGCACATCGCGGAGATCCTCCAGCAGGAGGGCTACATCGCCGGCTGGACCACCGAGGACGGCGAGAAGGGCAAGG
>JANLPD010000652.1:0-4964 GCA_031367045.1 Frankiales bacterium
CGGGGCTACCGGAACAGAGCCAAGATGATCACGATCATCTACCTCATCGCCGGCAAGCTCCCGCTACCCGAAATCCACACGATCTAGCGAGGAGCCCATGGTTCTCGGTGAGGGCTGACATCGCGGCGCGGTGTCCGGTTCGGACGGGGGCGATGGGGTGCCGGTAGATCTGTGCGGTCACGTTGACGGATCGGTGTCCGAGGGTGTCGGAGATGTCTTCCAGCGGTACACCGGCGGCTGACAGCAGGCTTGCGGTGGCGTGCCGGAGTAAATGTGGGTGTAGGTGCTCGAGGCCGGCCTGTTTGGCGATGCGGGCGAGCGCGCGGCGAACGTTTGACGGGTCGAGCGGTGTCCCGGATTGGCCCGTGAACACGAGGTCGAGGTCACCGGAGTTGGCATCGTGGAGATCTCGTGCGTCCGACTCGTGGCGCGCCTGCTGATCGATGAGCGCACGGACGGCTGCCTCAGGCAGTGCGAGCGTGCGTCGACTCGTTGGTGTTTTGGGGTCAACGAGCACCATGCCGGCGGAGGTTCGGCGCAGACTCGCGTGCACGCGGATAACTGGCTGGGGACCGTAAAGGTCCACGCAGCCCCAGGTGAGCCCGGCCGCCTCACCCGGGCGGAGGCCAAGAAGCAATGACACCGTGATCAGGTTGCCGAGGCGGTCGCCCGCGGCGGCGGAAAGGAGCGCTCGGGCCTGGTCGACGGTTAACCCGTGTCGTTCACGCCGGGGACCACGAGGTGCCTGGACGGCGGCAACGACGTTGCGGACGACCACGCCTCGGCGCTCGCCGAGGGCGAGGATGCGGCGGCACAGGTTGAGCACGTGGCGCATCGTGCGGCCGGCGTAGCCGTTGTCGGCCATCGATGCCAGGAGCTCTTCGAGGTGCTCTGCTCGTAGCTCGGTGATCTTTCGGTGGCCCAGCCGGGGGAGTAGGTGTGTCTTGATGAGCGACGCGTAGTTGTCCCGAGTGTTCTGCGAGGTCTCGGCAGGGAGCCCTCGTTCGAGCCACAGCGCCGCCAGGGTCTGGAAGGTGAGCGTGCGGGCTGTGACGTCGTGGCCGTCGTCGTGTTGCCGGCGGAGCTCATCGAGTTTGGTTCGCGCCTCGGTGCGGGTGCGACCCGTGGCCTTGACCCGGACTCGCCGACCGTCGGGCCCTGTTCCGAGGTCCAGGCGCCCCGTCCATCGGTTGGCGGCCACGTCGAACGTCAAAGCTCCGTCGCCCCGTTCCTGGCGCTGCGGCACCAGGCATCACCTGACCTCTCAGGCTGCACAGCATGACATGTCGGGGCGCGGTCCGGGACCCTAATCGGGACCCTAACTCCGCGGACGTGCCTGGACGGGGGACGGATGGTCGTGCCCTATCAGTGCAGGTCAGGCGTACCTTTCCTGGATTGCGGCGGACCTCCGCGGACGCTGGCCTCTTGACTGGGGATCAAGGGGTCGCAGGTTCAAATCCTGTCATCCCGACAGCGATAAGCGCAGGTTAGCGGCGGTTCGGTCCTTCGGGGGCGGGCCGCTTTTCGCTGCCCGAGGCAGCAGGCCGCAGGGCCGCGTTTGCGCCGAACTCGCCCCCGCCGCATGATCAAGGCCCCTTATGGCGGATTCCGAGGGGTCCGCAACCGTGATCACCGGCCCTGATCATGCGGACGGCCACCGTGCTCATCGCGTCGTACCGCGAGCGGTTCAACGCGCTGGTGACGTCACGATCTCAGGAGGCGCACGTCCCCCACGGTCGGTAGCGTTGCGGGCTGACCGTTGCGACGGAGGGGACGTCCATGAACTTGCCCACCGCGGTGTCGGCCCGCTCCGGGGCCAGCGCACGGGGCGAGCGGCACCCGTTCCTGGTCCTGGCAATCGTGCTGACGGCCGTGTTCGTCCAGTTGCTCGACGTGTCGATCGTCAACGTGGCGATCCCGTCGATCCAGCGTGACATCGGGGCGTCCTTCGCTTCGATCCAGCTCGTGCTCGCCGGCTACCAGTTGGGCTTTGCTTGCCTGCTCATCACCGGCGCCCGGCTCGGCGACATCTTCGGCCGCAAGAGAGTTTTCATGGTCGGCATGGCGACGTTCACGGTCGCAAGCGCTCTGTGCGGGCTCGCGCCCAACGCCACGACGCTGGTGCTGGCCCGGATCCTGCAGGGCCTGGGCAGCGGCCTGATGTTCCCGCAGGTGCTGGCAGTCATCCAGGTGACGATCCCGGCTCGGCAGCGTGGCAAGGCGTCCGGCATCTTCGGGGCCACGATTGGCATCGCGACGATCCTGGGCCCGCTCCTGGGGGGTTTGCTGATCAGCGCCAACCTGTTCGGGACGGACTGGCGCGCCATCTTCCTGGTGAACATCCCGGTCGGGGTGCTCGCGCTGATCGCAGCGTTCCTGGAACTACCTGACAGCAAGGCGCCGGACAAGCCCCGGCTCGACGTACCGGGCGCGCTGCTCGTCAGCGCCGGGCTGTTCCTGCTCGTCTACCCCCTCACAGAAGGGCGCGAGAAGGGCTGGCCCGCCTGGCTTTACGCGATGCTGCTCGCGTCCATTCCACTGCTCGTGGGTTTCGTTCTCCTGCAGCTCAGCAAGACGAGGCGGGAGGCGAGCCCGCTGCTTCTCATGACGCTGTTCCACAACAAATCCTTCCGGGCCGGGCTCGTCTTGTCCCTGGTGTTCTTCGCCGGCATCCCGGCTTTCTTCTTCACGTTCTCGCTCTACCTGCAGGTTGGCCTCGGCTTCTCCGCCCTGCACGCGGGGCTGACGACCTTGCCGTTCGCGATCGGGTCGGCGATCGCCTCCGCCCGCTCGGACCGGCTCGCCAAGCGGCTCGGGACGGGAGTGCTTGCGCTGGGGGCGGGCCTGCTCGCGCTGAGCATGGTGGCGGCCATCGTCGACCTGCACCTTGCCGGGACCGATCTGCATGCCTACGAGATCGGTCCGGTGCTCTTTGTTGCTGGGCTCGGCCTCGGTTGTTTTATCGCGCCCCTCGCCAACCTCGTGCTGGCCGGGATCACGGGGCGCGAGGCCGGCTCCGCCTCCGGTGCGCTGTCCACCACCCAGCAGATCGGCGGTGCCATCGGTGTCGCGCTGATCGGGCTGGTGCTGTTCGGCCTGCTCGGCGGCTACGCCGGCGAGGCCGCCCGTCAGCAGCGCGGTCAGCTCGCCCGCGACCTCGCTGCCGCGGGCCTGCCGGTGGACGCAGCCGAGCCGGCCGCAGCCAAGTTCGAGCGCTGTTTTGTGACCCAGGCAAAGGCCACGGATCCCTCGACGACGCCCAGGGGCTGCGCTGCGCCGACGAACGGTCCGACAGCCGTGGGCGCCGCCTTGGCCGCAGCCGGAAGGCAGGCCAACAAGGACAACTTCTTGCACGCCATGGAGCGAACGCTGGGCTTTGAGGTCCTCGTCTTCGGGGCGGCCTGCCTGCTCGTCCGGCTGCTGCCGAAGATCGACCCCGGCACCCTGGGGCAGCCCCAGCCCGCAGCTGGCGAGCCACCGGCTAACCAGCGAACAGCCACCGGCCCAGCTGCTGATGCGGTCGAGGGGACGGCCCACTCCGCGGTCTAGGGTGCGGGGAGTCGCGCCGTCGTCGTACGCGATGAAGTTGGGTCGGCAGGAGGGAGCAACGGTGACGCAGGCGGTCCCGGTGCCACCGGAGCTGGCTGACCGGATCTGGACGGTCCCAAACCTGCTGTCCGCCCTGCGCCTCGCCGGCGTTCCGCTGTTTCTCTACTGGGCGCTCCAGACGCACCAGGACGGCCGGGCGATCCTGCAGCTCATGGCGGCGGGCGCGACGGACTACTTCGACGGCAAGATCGCTCGCAAGTACGGGCAGTTCAGCCGTCTCGGTCAACTGCTCGACCCGGCGGCGGACCGGCTGTACATCCTGGCGACGCTGCTCGCCCTGGTGCTGCGGGACGGGCTGCCGCTGTGGTGGGCGCTGGCTCTCGTCGGGCGCGACGTGCTGCTGGCTCTGACCATCCCGCTGCTGCGTCGCTACGGCTACGGGCCCCTTCCGGTGCACTTTCTCGGCAAGGCCGCGACGTTCAACCTGCTCTACGCCTTCCCGATGCTGCTCGCGGCCCTGCCGTCCCGCGACGACCTGCTCTCGAGCGTGTTCCGCCCCCTGGGTTGGGCGTTCGCCACCTGGGGAAGCCTTCTGTACCTGTGGGCCGGCGTGCTGTACCTCGTGCAGGTGCGCCAGGTCGTTCACCAGGCCCAGAGCGTTCAGGGGGACAGCCGCGGTGCAGTCAGCGGGTAAGCAAAGCGCCAGGTCCTTGTACGCCGTGACTGGCTCGGGCGCCGGCAGCGCGGGATTCTGCGGTCGGCCGTGAGAGCCGTGGTGATGGCGGGCGGTGAGGGCACTCGGCTGCGCCCCATGACCGCCAACCAGCCCAAGCCGCTGCTGCCGGTCGTCAACCGGCCGATCATGGAGCATGTGCTGCGGCTGCTCCGGCGGCACGGGTTCGACGAGACGGTGGTTACCGTCCAGTTCCTGGCCAGCCTGGTGCGGAGCTACTTCGGCGACGGGGACGAGCTGGGGATGCACCTGTCCTACGCCACCGAAGACATGCCGCTGGGGACCGCCGGTTCGGTGAAGAACGCCGAGGACGCGCTGAGCGACGACACCTTCGTCGTGATCTCCGGCGATGCGCTCACCGACATCGACCTCGGCGCCGTGGTCGCGGCCCACCGCGAGCGCGGGGCGCTGGTCACGGTGTGCCTCACCCGCGTACCGGACCCGGTCGAATTCGGGATCGTCATCACCGACGAGGAGCAACGCATCGAGCGGTTCCTGGAGAAGCCCACCTGGGGACAGGTTTTCTCGGACACCGTCAACACCGGCATCTACGTCATGGAGCCGGAAGTCTTTGCTCATGTGCCGGCCGGCGAGTCGGTGGACTGGTCCGGTGACGTGTTCCCCGAGTTGATCACCGCGGGCGCTCCCGTCTTCGGCTATGTCGCAGATGGCTACTGGGAGG
>JANLPD010000554.1:0-4522 GCA_031367045.1 Frankiales bacterium
GCATCGGCGATGCCGGCCAGCCGCCGGGCGGCGTCGGCGTCGTCGAACGCGATCGGTTCGTCGGAAGCGTTGCCACTGGTGAAGACGAGCGGTCCACCGTAGGCCTCAAGGAGCAAGGTATGCAACGGCGTGTAGGGCAGCAGCACCCCCAAGGACGGGGCGCCGGGGGCCACCGCGGCAGCCACCCGGGCGTCCGGCCGGCGCTTCATGATGACGATCGGCCGGGCCACGCTCGTGAGCATTGCCCACTCGTGCGGACCGATCTCGCACAGCTCTGCGGCGGCGTCAACGTCGATGACCATGACGGCAAAGGGACGGTCCTCGCGGTGCTTGCGGCCGCGCAGCGCCGCTACCGCTTCCTCTTGCTGCGCGTCCACCGCAAGGTGGTAGCCGCCCAGCCCCTTGACCGCCACCACACCCCCGCTGCGGAGCAGTGCGACGGTGCAAGCGATCGGGTCGACGTGCAAAGGGGAGGCAATCTCTTGACCGGCCGGGTCGACCAGCCGCAACTGCGGACCGCAGGCGGGGCAGCACACGGGCTCAGCGTGATAGCGGCGGTTCGCCGGGTCCTCGTACTCCGCCTGGCACGCCGCGCAGAGCGGAAAAGCGGCCATCGTCGTTCGTGACCGGTCATAGGGCACCGACCTCACGATCGTGTAGCGGGGGCCGCAGTTGGTGCAATTGATGAACGGATAGCCAAAGCGCCTGTCCGCAGGGTCACGCAGCTCGCGGATGCAGTCCGCGCAGGTGGCTGTGTCGGGCGACACCAAAGCTCGGCGGGCACCCTCGACATCGCTGCTCCGCACCTCGAACCCGCTGTCACCGGCCGGCGGGAGCGGCTCGCTGCTGACCGCCTCGACTCGGGCCAGCGGCGGCGGTCGGGTCAGAGCGTCGAGGAGCGACGCGACCGCCTTGGCATCGCCCTCTGCTTCCAGGACCACGCCGGCGGCGTCGTTGCCGACCCAACCGGACAGCCCACGGGCGGTCGCCTCACGCCAGACGAACGGCCGAAATCCCACCCCCTGTACAAGACCCGACACGTACGCCCGAGCACGGACAACGTCAGAATTAGTAGTGGCCGTCATGCAGACGCTCCGGGGCTTCGGTGGGGCTGGGCATCGGTTCTTGACAATTGTGCCCTCGCGGAATAGGAAAAGCAGTGCGTTGCACAGACCGGCACCGCTGGTCGTCTACGACGTGGTGGAGCCTCCAGTCCGCAGGCCCCAACCTGGAGGCCCCATGCTGTCGGCCGAAGCCAAAGCCGCCGAAGACACCTTGGTCCACGTCCTCTGGATCAACGCAGGTCTTAGTTGTGACGGAGACTCTGTCGCCCTGACCGGCGCGACGCAGCCGAGCATCGAGGAGATCGCCCTCGGGGCACTCCCTGGCTTGCCAAAGGTCGCTGTGCACTGGCCGCTCATCGACTTCGAGTGCGGCCCGGCAGGTGGCGCGGACGACTTTCTCGAGTGGTTCTGGAAAGCCGACCGGGGCGAGCTCGACCCGTTCGTCCTCGTCGTCGAGGGCTCGATCCCCAACGAAGCCCTCGCCGGAGACGGCTACTGGTGCGGATTCGGCAACAACCCGATGACCGGCCAGCCGGTGACCACCAGCGAGTGGCTCGACCGCCTGGCTCCCAAGGCGCTCGCCATCCTCGCCGCGGGGACGTGCGCCACCTACGGCGGCATCCACGCGATGGCAGGAAACCCGACTGGCGCCATGGGCGTCCCCGACTACCTCGGGTGGGACTGGAAGAGCAAGGCTGGCCTTCCGATCGTGTGCGTGCCGGGGTGCCCGGTCCAGGGCGACAACTTGTCGGAGACGATCACCTACCTGCTCTACCAGGCCACCGGCCAGGCGCCGATGATCCCGCTGGACGAGGCGCTGCGCCCGACCTGGCTGTTCGGCAGCACGGTGCACGAGGGCTGCGACCGGGCCGGCTACTACGAGCAGGGCGACTTCGCCACTGAGTACGGCTCACCCAAGTGCATCGTCAAGCTGGGCTGCTGGGGACCTGTCGTGAAGTGCAACGTCCCCAAGCGCGGCTGGATCAATGGGGTCGGTGGCTGCCCCAACGTCGGTGGCATCTGCATCGGCTGCACGATGCCAGGCTTCCCCGACAAGTTCATGCCCTTCATGGACGAGCCGCCAGGCGGCAAGTTTTCCACGACGGCGATCGGCACGTACGGCAAGACGATCCGGGCGCTGCGCAGCAAGACGATCCAGACACTGAACAAGGAACCGAAGTGGCGCCGGCCTGGGCGCGAACTGCTGAGCGGAGCCACGCGCACCTGGTAGATGTCGGCCGCACCGTGCACCTCGATCCCACCCGCGGGCCGCACCTCTGCTCCCTGCGGACTTCCGAGCGACCCTGAGGGACGGACCATCCATGACATCGACTCTGCCGCGAACGGACACGACAAGCTCGAAGGACAAGGGCCTCGTCGAGATGGCCTGGGACCCGATCACCCGCATCGTGGGCAGCCTCGGGATCTACACGAAGATCGATTTTGCCAACATGACGGTCGCCGAGTGCCACAGCACGTCGTCGATCTTCCGCGGCTACAGCATCTTCATGAAGGGCAAGGACCCGCGCGACGCGCACTTCATCACCAGTCGCATCTGCGGGATCTGCGGCGACAACCACGCGACCTGCTCCTGCTACGCGCAGAACATGGCCTACGGGGTCAAGCCTCCTAACCTCGCTGAGTGGATCGTCAACCTCGGCGAGGCGGCCGAGTACATGTTCGACCACAACATCTTCCAGGAGAACCTGGTCGGGGTGGACTACTGCGAGCGCATGGTCAAAGAGACCAACCCAGGGGTGCTCGCCAAGGCCGAGAACACCCGCTGTCCTGGGGAGGCCGAGCACGGCTACAAGAGCATCGCCGACATCATGCGGGCCCTGAACCCCTTCACGGGCGAGTTCTACCGCGAGGCGCTGCAGGTCAGCCGCTGGACGCGCGAGATGTTCTGCCTCATGGAGGGCAGGCATGTCCACCCGTCGACGCTCTACCCCGGCGGGGTCGGCACCGTCGCGACCATCCAGTTGATGACCGACTACATCACCCGGCTGATGCGCTACGTGGAGTTCATGAAGAAGGTCGTCCCGATGCACGACGACCTGTTCGACTTCTTCTACGAGGCGCTGCCGGGGTACGAGAAGGTCGGCCTGCGTCGTACGCTGCTTGGTTGCTGGGGCTCCTTCCAGGACCCGGACCACTGCAACTTCGCGTACAAGGACATGGAGAACTGGGGTCGCAAGATGTTCGTGACGCCAGGTGTGGTCGTGGACGGAAAGCTCGTCACGACCAGCCTGGTCGACATCAACCTCGGCATCCGGATCCTGCTCGGCAGCTCGTACTACGACGACTGGACCGACCAGGAGATGTTCGTGACGAAGGACCCCCTGGGCAACCCGGTGGACCGTCGGCACCCCTGGAACCAGCACACCAACCCCAAGCCGCAGAAGCGCGACCTCGATGACAAGTACAGCTGGGTCATGTCACCACGCTGGTACGACGGCAAGGACCACCTTGCGCTCGACACCGGAGGCGGGCCGCTCGCCCGCCTGTGGTCCACCGCGCTCGCTGGCCTGGTCGACATCGGCTACGTCAAGGCGACCGGCACCAGCGTTCAGATCAACCTGCCGAAGACCGCGCTCAAGGGCCCGGTGAGCTTCGAGTGGAAGATCCCGCAGTGGAGCAACACCATCGAGCGAAACCGCGCCCGCAGTTATTTCCAGGCCTATGCAGCAGCGTGCGCACTGCACTTTGCCGAGAAGGCGCTGGAGGAGATCCGGGCTGGCCGCACCAAGACGTGGGAGCCCTTCGACGTCCCCGACGAGGCCATCGGCTGCGGATTCACCGAGGCTGTCCGTGGCGTGCTGTCGCACCACATGGTGATCAAGGACGGAAAGATCGCGAACTACCACCCGTACCCGCCGACGCCGTGGAACGCCAACCCGCGGGACGTCTATGGCACCCCCGGACCGTACGAGGACGCGGTGCAGGACCAACCGCTGTTCGAGGAGAACACCCGGGAGAACTTCAAGGGCATCGACATCATGCGAACGGTCCGCAGCTTCGATCCCTGCCTGCCGTGCGGCGTCCACATGTACCTGGGCGAGGGCAAGACAATTAAGAAGGTGCACTCGCCGACCGCGGCTGTCACGGGCGAGGAGTGACCACACCGTCCCCGGACCCGGCCGCCGCTGGCGAACGCATCGAGCTTCTGCTGGAGGCGAGCGCCGCCGGCGGTCCGGTGGCGCGTGAGCGCGCCGTAGAGTTTGTGCGGCTGGTCGTGGAGCTCTACGGTGCCGGTCTCGAACGCCTGCTCCAGCTGGTGCACGAGGCCGGTGTGCTCGACGACGCCCTGCTCGGGTCACTCGCCGCAGACGAGTTGGTCTCAAGCCTGCTGCTCGTGCACGACCTGCACCCGTACGCCGTCGAGGAGCGGGTGGAGCGCGCCCTCGAGGGCGTCCGTCCCTACCTCGGCTCGCATGGCGGCGATGTGCGGTTGCTCG
>JANLPD010000672.1:0-2697 GCA_031367045.1 Frankiales bacterium
ATGGGTGCTCGGCCCCTGCGCCGCACCATCCAGCGCGAGCTGGAGGACAACCTTTCCGAGCAGATCCTGTTCGGCACCTTGAAGGCCGGCCAGATCGTCGTGGTTGACGTCGAGGGCCCAGAAGGCGGCGAGACCGACGAGCAGAAGTTCACCTTCCGCGGCGAGCCCAAGCCGTCGTCGGTCCCGGACGCGCCGCCGGTCCACCTCACCTCCAGCGGTGGCGAGGCGTCCAGCAGCTAGTCACAAGAGCGACGCAGGACCGACGCGGGCGGTCACCGGAAACGGTGGCCGCCTTCGGCGTGACGGCAAGGCGTAGGTCCCCGTCCTCGAGCGGGTCGACCAGTCCGTCGGCCACCAGCGTGGCAAGTGCCCGGTCCCGCTGTACCGGCTCGTCCCAGACCTGATCGAGCCGGCCCGCCCGGACCGGGCTCTCGCTGTCACGCAGGACCGCCAGCAGCCGGCCGCGGACCTGCCGGTCGGTACCGGCGTAGCCCTGCGGGCGCTTCACCGGCGCGTCGAGCCCGGGGCTGCCGGCGGCGAGCCAGGCGCACTGGTTGGCGACGGGGCAGGTGCCGCATTTGGGGGCGCGCGCTGTGCAGACCAGGGCGCCCAGCTCCATCAACGCGATCGACAGGGCAGCGGCGGTCTCGTCGTCCGCCGGCAGCAGCGCCTCGACGAGGGCCAGGTCCTTCCTCGTCACCGCAGCGTCGGCGACCCCCTCGACCACGCGGGCGACGACGCGGCGGACGTTGGTGTCGACAACGGGATGGCGTTGGCGCAGTGCGAACACGGCGACCGCGCGGGCGGTGTAGTCACCCACACCGGGCAGTGCCAGCAGCTCCGGGACGGTCGTCGGCAGCTCCCCGCCATGCCGCTCGACGCACGCCACGGCCGCCGCGTGCAGACGCAGGGCACGTCGCGGGTAGCCCAGGCGCCCCCACCTGCGCACGGCCTCCCCAGGCTCGGCGGCAGCCAGGGCGGCGGCCGTCGGCCAGCGCAACAACCACGCGTCGTACGCCGGCACCACGCGTACGACCGGGGTCTGCTGCAGCATCACTTCAGCCACGAGCACGGCGTACGACGAGGTGCCAGGGCCTCGCCAGGGGAGCTCGCGGGCAGCGCCGGCGAACCACGGCAGCAGGGTGTCGGCGAGCACCTGGCAGATGCTGACACGTCCGCTCGGTACGGTCGGTGGGTGCCCCTGCACTGGCAGCCCCTCGGACCGCTGCCGGCGACGACCTACTGGCGTCGGCGGGGTGTCCTGGCGCTCGTCATCGTGGTGCTAGCGGTGCTCCTCTGGTCCTGCAGCGGCGGTCAGGCGTCCAGCCCCACCCCGAAGCCGACCTCCTCGCCGACGAGCACCGCCAGCCCGTCGCCCAAGCCCACGCCGACCGCGACCCCGACCCCGGCGCCGACCAGGTCGCCGATCGCGGTCGCCGTCGTGACCACCTGCGCCGACGAGGTCCTGCAGGTCACCCTCACTGGGGCGGACACCGCTGCAGTAGGTACGGCACCGCGCGTGCAGCTGGTCGTCCGCAACACGGGGGCGGTGGCGTGCCGTCGCGACCTGGGCCCGCGGGCCGTCGAGCTCGTCGTCACCTCGGGCGCGGACCGCGTCTGGTCCAGCGCCGACTGCTCGCCGGGTGGCTCCCAGGGCACGATCACCCTGCCGCCGGGCCAGGCCGACGGCCAGGCGCTGACCTGGCCGGGGACCCGCTCCGAGCCGGCCTGCGCCGGGTCTCGGGCAGCGGCCCAGGCCGGGACCTACCGGTTGGTGGCCAAGGTCGGTGCGCTGAGCAGCCCCGCCTTCGTCCTGCGCGTGCGCGGCTGACCTCAAGGCCTCCCGTCGGATGGTCGAAGCCCTCCCTGACAGCAGGTTCGGGTGGCGGGTGGCGGGTGGCGGGCACGTGGATAACGAGCGACTGGCCTCGTGCGGCCAGCCTGCCGCTGCGGTGGACGGGCTTGTTGCTGCCTTCGCCGGCGAGGTCGCTGAGCGCCTGCCCCGGCTGATTGCCGCTCTCGTGCACCGAGACAGCGCCTACCTCGGGGAATCGGTCCGCATCGCTCTGCGGGACGCCCACACACTGGGGGGCAGCGCCGCCCTGCTCGGCGAGCAGGAGGTTTCGCGCAGCGCGCGCCGGGTCGAGGCGCTGCTTGTGCGCTGGCGGGCCGAACCGGTTGCGGACCTGCTCGACGACGCCGCCCACGAAGTGGACCGCCTGCAGCACCTGTTGGCCGGCTGGGCCCGCGCATGACCGCCGTGCCGCTGCCCCCGATGTCGGTCGTCGTCGTGGACGACTCCCCGGTCCAGCGCAGATTCCTGCGCTCCGCTGTCGAGGCCGAGCACGACTTCACCGTCGTCGGTGAGGCCCACAACGGCAAGGAGGCGGTTGCCCTCGTGGCCCGCCTGCGCCCTGCCGCAGTGGTCATGGACCTCGATCTTCCGATCATGAGCGGCCTTGAGGCGATCGAGCGAATCATGGCGGTGAGCCCGACCCCGATCCTGGTCTACAGCGCCTTCGTCTGCGGTGCCGACAGCGACAACTCCTTGGCGGCACTCGCGGCAGGCGCCGTCGACGTGCTGGCCAAGCCTGGCCCGGACGACACGGGCAGCCTGGACAGCTATGCGGACGTCGTCCGTCGCCGCCTGCGGGTCGCCGCGCGCGTCCGCGTCATCAACCATCCGCGCGGGCGGCT
>JANLPD010000675.1:0-4956 GCA_031367045.1 Frankiales bacterium
CGAGCTGCGCGAGCTCATCGACGCGAGCGCGCTGCAGGAGGTCGAGGCCGAGGTCCAGCTGCTCACCGAGGAGCGCCGGGCCACCAGCATCGAAGGCGTGGCGGACCTGCTCCGCCGGCTCGGCGACCTCACCACCGACGAAGCGGTACGACGGGGTGCGACCCCTGCCTGGCTGGCCGAGCTCGAGGACCAGCGCCGGGCGCTGCGGGTGCGCATCGCCGGCGAGGAGCGCTGGGTTCCGGTCGAGGACGCGGGGCGCTTGCAGGACGCGCTCGGCGTCGCCCTTCCCGTCGGCGTGCCCGAGGCTTTCCTCGAGCCGGTGCGCGACCCGCTCGGTGACCTCGTCTCCCGCTTCGCCAGGACCCATGGCCCCTTCCACCCCCGCGACGTCGCCGCAAGGTTCGGCCTCGGCGTCGCCGTCGTCGAGTCGGCGCTGGCCCGGCTGTCCGCCTCCGGGCGCGTCGTGCACGGCGAGTTCCGGCCGGGCGGCAGCGGTCTGGAGTGGTGCGACGCCGAGGTGCTGCGATCGCTGCGGCGACGGTCCCTGGCCAAGCTGCGCAAGGAGGTCGAGCCGGTCCCGCCGGAAGCGCTTGCGCGGTTTCTCCCGCAATGGCAAGGACTTGGGCTGCACGCCAGCCGGGGGTCCGACGGGCTGGTGCGCGCGGTGGAACAACTGCAGGGCGCGACCGTGCCGGCGTCGGCGCTGGAGACCCTGGTGCTGCCGTCCCGGGTTGCGGGCTATACCCCTTCGCTGCTCGACGAGCTGACTGCCTCCGGCGAGGTGCTCTGGGCCGGCCAGGGGTCGCTTCCTGGCAACGACGGGTGGGTGTCGCTGCAGCTCGCCGACTCCGCGGACCTGCTTCTGCCGCCGCTTCACCCGGAGCTGGTTTCGACGCCACTGCACGCCGCCGTCCTCGAGGCGCTCGACGGCGACACCGCGATGTTCTTCCGCACCCTGTCCGACCGGGTCGGCTGCAGCGACGACGCCGCACTGCAGGGCGCCCTCTGGGACCTCGTCTGGTCCGGCCACCTGACCAACGACACCCTGGCGCCCCTGCGTGCCCTGCTCGGGTCCGGCCGTAGCAGCCACTCCGCCCGCAAGCCGGCGGTCCGCCAGCGGTCCCGCTACGCCAGCCGGTCGGGTCGGCCGGTCCTGCCCAGCCGCACCGGGCCGCCGACCGTGGCGGGTCGATGGTCGAGGCTGCCCGACCGCGACCTCGACGCAACCCGGCGTACCCACGCACTGGCGGAGGCGCTGCTGGACCGGCACGGGGTGGTGACCCGCGGTGCGGTCATGGCCGAACGCGCACCTGGCGGGTTCTCGGCGGTCTACCAGGTGCTCAAGGCGTTCGAGGAGGCCGGGCGGGTGCGCCGGGGCTACTTCGTCGAGGGGCTCGGGGCCGCGCAGTTCGCCGCGCCCGGGGCGGTCGACCGGATGCGTGCGCTGGCCGCCGCGGCGCCGGCCCAGGACGAGCCGCTGTGGTCCACCCCGGTGCCCGGCGGGTGGGACGCCTCCCCCGCGGTGCAGCAGCAGCGCAAGCGGCGCGACGAGGCGCGGGCCGTCCTGCTCGCGGCAACCGACCCGGCCAACCCCTACGGCGGCGCACTCGGGTGGCCGGCGCAGGGCGCTTCCTCCTCGTCCGGCCACAAACCGGGTCGCAAGGCGGGCGCGCTCGTCGTGCTCGTCGATGGGACGCTGGTGCTCTACGTCGAGCGCGGCGGCAAGACGCTGCTGTCGTTCCGCGACGAGGAGTCCCTGCTGTCGCCCGCCGTCGACGCACTCGCGCTGGCGGTGCGCGACGGTGCGCTGGGGCGGCTCACGGTCGAGAAGGCCGACGGCGAGCCGGCGCTCACCTCGCCGCTGGGGGTCGCTCTGGAGGAGGCCGGCTTCCGGCCCACGCCGAGGGGCCTTCGGCTGCGGGCGTAAACCACTCGATAGCGTCGTACGCCGCGCCTACCGTGGCCACGTGCTCTCCGTCCTGCGTCACCGCGACTTCCGGCTGCTGTGGCTGGGCCAGTCGGTGTCGATGCTCGGCGACGCCCTCGTCATCGTCGCGATCGGCCTTTTCGTCACGCGGCTGACCGGGAACCCCTCCGACGTCGGCATCGTGCTGACCGCCTACTCCGCCCCCATCGTGGTGTTCGTGCTGTTCGGCGGCGTCATCGCCGACCGGCTGCCGCGCCAGCTCCTGATGGTCGGCACCGACGCCGTCCGCGGCACGCTGCACGCGATCCTCGCGATCCTCATCGCGACCGGCGCAGTGCGGATCTGGCACATGGTGGTGATCGGCCTGCTCTTCAGCACCGCGGAGGCCTTCTTCCGGCCCGCCTACACCGGGCTCGTCCCGCAGACCGTGCCAGAGTCGGAGATCCAGCCGGCGCAGGCCCTTGCCGGGGTGAGCCGCGAGATCGCCTCGTTCGCCAGCCCGGCACTCGCGACTGCGCTTGTGCTCGGGGTCGGCGGGGCCGCGGCCTTCGGGCTCGACGCCGCGACCTTTGCCGTCTCGGCGGTCCTGATCCTTCGGGTGCGGACCCGCGACCGCGGATCGCCCGTGGAGCGGAGCTCGATGCTGGTCGAGCTGCGTGAGGGCGCCGGCGCCGTCGCGGAGCGGGCCTGGGTCTGGGCCACCGTCACCGCGTTCTCGTTCGCGCTGCTGGTCGCCCTCGCGCCGTTCTTTGTCCTCGGCGCGACGGTGGCCAAGGACGTCTACGGCAGCGAGGCCGTCTACGGATTCGCCAGTGCCGCCTCGGGCGTCGGCACCGTCATCGGGGCGGTGATCGGCTCCCGCTGGAAGCCGCACCACCCCCTGCGCGCCGCTATGGCAGCCGCCGTGCCGTGGCCAGCCGGCATCGCGCTGTTCGCCCTCGGCCCGCCCCTTGCGCTGCTCTACACGGTGACGATCGTCGCCGGCGTCGGCATCGGGCTGTTCGCCGTCTGGTGGGAGACGGCGATCGCGCAGCGCATCCCGCCGCACCTGATCTCGCGGGTATCGGCCTTTGACTGGATGGGCTCGCTGCTGCTCATCCCCCTCGGCTACCTCCTGTCCGGTCCGGCCGCCCATGCCTGGGGGTCCGCCGAGGTGCTGGTCGTCGGGGGGCTGCTCGGCCTGCTGGCCTGCGCGTGCGGCCTGCTCCCCCGGTCGACCTGGAACCTCACCCGGATCGACGAGGCGCCCAGCCAGCCCGCGGGCCCTTTGCTGCCACTCGGCGCTCCCTGACAGGGGTGCGGCACGGGCGACAGTGGTAGGCCTTAGAGCAGATCACCGACCCGGGAGGAGCCCCATGGCTGCCATCATCACCACCACCAACCCCGCAACCGGCGAGGTGCTCAAGACCTTCGACGCCCTGACCGACGCCGAGGTGGAGCACAAGTTGGTGAAGGCGGCAGTCGCCTTCCGGGAGCACCGGCTCTCGTCGTACTCCCAGCGCGCGCAGTGGCTGCGCGAGGCGGGACGCATCCTCGACGACGAGGCGGAGACGATCGCAGCCGTCATGACGACCGAGATGGGCAAAACGCGCAAGTCCGCCCTGGCCGAGGTCGCCAAGTGCGCGACCGGCTGCCGCTTCTACGCCGAGCACGCGGAGTCGATGCTTTTGGACGAACCGGTGGACGCGAAGGCGGTTGGCGCGTCGCGGGCCTACGCCCGTTGGCAGCCGCTCGGCCCGGTGCTGGCCGTGATGCCCTGGAACTTCCCGCTGTGGCAGGCGATGCGCTTTGCCGCCCCGGCCCTGATGGCTGGCAACGTCGGCCTGCTCAAGCACGCCTCCAACGTGCCCCAGACGGCTTTGTTCATGGAGGAGCTGTTTCGCCGGGCGGGCTTTGCCGAGGGCGTCTTCCAGACCCTGCTCATCGGCTCGGCGCAGGTGGAGGCGGTGTTGCGCGACCCCCGCGTCGTCGCCGCAACCCTGACCGGCAGTGGCGCGGCTGGCCGGGCCGTGGCTGCGACGGCTGGCGACGTCATCAAGCACACCGTGCTGGAGCTTGGCGGCAGCGACCCGTTCGTCGTGATGCCGTCGGCCGACCTGGCCCGCGCCGCCAAAGTCGCGACGACCGCCCGCTGCCAGAACAACGGCCAGTCGTGTATCGCCGCGAAGCGGTTCATCGTCCACGAGGACGTCGCGGACCGGTTCGAGGCGCTGTTCGCCGAGGCGATGTCCGCGCTGGTCGTCGGGGACCCGATGGACGACCGCACCGACGTGGGACCGCTCGCCACCGAGGCGGGCCGACGCGACGTCGAGGAGCTCGTCGCCGATGCGGTGGGCAAGGGAGCGCGCGTGCTCGTCGGCGGCCAGCGGCCCGCTGGCCCCGGCTGGTTCTACCCGCCGACGCTGCTCGCCGGGATCACGACGGACATGCGGATGTACGCCGAGGAGGTATTCGGCCCGGTGGCCGCCCTGTTCCGGGTCCCGTCGTTGGCGGCCGCCATCGAGCTGGCCAACGACACCGAGTTCGGCCTCGGCTCCAACATCTGGACCGCGGACCCGGTCGAGCAGGAGCGGTTCATCGACGAGAGCGAGGCCGGGATGGTCTTCGTCAACGGGATGACCGGCAGCTACCCGGAGCTCCCGTTCGGTGGCATCAAGACCTCCGGCTACGGGCGCGAGCTGTCGGCCCACGGGATCCGGGAGTTCTGCAACCTCAAGACGGTCTGGGTCGGGCCGACCTGACGGTGCGGCGTCAGCCCGTCAGCCCGTCAGTCCCGTCAGTCCCGTCAACGCCGTTGGCCCGTCAGCCCAGCAGATCCTTGAACTCGGCGTTCAGGGCGGCAACGGCGGCGGCGGCGGCAGGGACAAGCAGCCCCAGCCCGTAGAAGCCGTGGATCAGGCCCGCGAACTCGGTGTGCCGAACCTCGACGCCGGCATCGGTCAGAGCCTTGGCGTAGGCATTGCCCTCGTCGCGCAGCGGGTCGTACTCCGCCGTCCCGATTACGGCGGGCGCGACGCCCGACAGGTTGG
>JANLPD010000685.1:0-1595 GCA_031367045.1 Frankiales bacterium
CGGCCAGCAGGTCGCCCACCCGCTTGCCCCGCTCGTTGAGCAGGGCGCAGATGACTGCTGCGCTGCCGACCGTGAAGCCCGGCCGCTCGACGAAAAAGCCCAGCAGTCCGCGGACGAGCGCCTGCCGAAAGCTGACGGGGCCGCCGTCGTCGCGAACGACCCTTAGCCCCATCGCCACCTTGCCGGGGGTACGCCCGCGCAAGAGGGTCTCGAACCCGACCGGGTAGCCGAGGCCGATCAGGGTGAAGCCGCCGATGAAGTAGGCGCCGCCGGCGGCTGCAGAGCTCCCGGTCGCTATGGCGGCCAGGAGTGCGAACAGGCCGATGCCTAGGAGCAGCTGTGCGCTCAGGTCGATCAGGCCGGCCACAACGCGGGATGGAAGGCCGGCCGGGCGCAGATCGAGCGCGACCGCCTCACCCGTGACGAGCTGAGACACCAGACCTCCCACCGCTGTGACGACCCGGCAGGTCGTCCTGTTCGCCTCTAGTCTGCCTTCGTGGACCTCGACGTGTACGTCGCCGCGCACCGGCAGGAGTGGACAAGGCTCGAGGCGCTCCTGTCGCGGGCTTCGCGGCCTCGTCGGCTGAGCGGCGCTGAGGTCGACGAGCTGGTCGACCTGTACCAGCGCGTAGCCACCCACTTGTCGGTGCTGCAGAGCGCCGGCCGTGATCCTGCCCTCGTCGCCCGCCTGTCTTCGCTCGTCGCCCGCGCCCGCAGCCGGGTGGCCGGTACCCGGCAGGCAGCGTGGAAGGACGCGGCGCGCTTCTTGCGGGTCGACTTCCCAGCGGTGCTCTACCGGAGCCGGTGGTGGTGGCTGGGGTCGGCCGCGGGGTTCGTTCTCGTCGCCCTCGCTTGGGGCGTGTACATCGCGCACCACCCGGAGGTGCAGGCCGCGATCGCCCCGCCGGCGCAGATCAAGCAGTTGGTGGAGCAGGATTTTGCCAACTACTACTCGCAGAGCCCCGCGCAGGACTTCGCCGCCAAGGTGTTTACCAACAATGCCTACATCGCTGCGGCGGCCGTGGCCTCGGGGGTCCTGCTAGGGCTGCCGGTCCTTTACCTGCTCTACAACAACGCGGTCAACGTTGGAATCGCCGGTGGCCTGCTAGCCGCCAATGGCAAGAGCGGTCTGTTCTTCGGGCTGATCCTCCCGCACGGGTTGCTGGAGTTGACCGCCGTCTTCGTCGCGAGCGGGCTGGGCCTGAAGATCGGCTGGACGGTAATCGATCCCGGACGTCGCACCCGGGAACAGGCGCTTGCCGAGGAGGGCCGTGCGCTCATCAGCGGAGCCATGGGCTTGGCCCTGATGCTGCTTGTCAGCGGGCTCATCGAGGCCTTCGTTACGCCCAGCCCGCTGCCGACCTGGGCTCGGATCGGCATCGGGGTGGTCGCCGAGACCACCTTTCTGCTGTACGTCTTCGTGCTCGGCCGCCGCGCGTGCCTCGCGGGTGCCACGGGCGATATCGCGGCGCCCCAGCGCGGTGACCTGTTGCCAACCTCCGGCTGACAGCACGTCGACGTCGATAGCGAGCCGCTTCTGAGCCAAACCCAGCCACAACTGGCCGTTCTCTAAGGACCAGCCTCTCGCTGCCCGG
>JANLPD010000030.1:0-2027 GCA_031367045.1 Frankiales bacterium
CCTCCCAACCCCAGCAGCGACATCCGACGACGGGCGCCCCGCAGACGCTCGGCCCTCCCACTACGACACGCCCCGACGGCCCTCAGCCTCATAGCCCTTTCGGACCCACGCTCCTAGCCAGCCATAGATCACCTACACCGCAGGCGATTCGCTCCTCAAACTGCGGTCAACCGACCCACGAAAAGCCGAGGAGAACCTCTTTTGTTCAGGGGTGACTCGCGCGAAGACGGTCGAGCGGTTGATCAGGGAGGTGCGTGCGGTACATCGAGCGCGTCGAGCTCGGCGCCTGTCACCACGTTCTGGTGACCCAGGCCGAGTTGTGCCGCGATGGCCCCGGCGGTGACCGGATGATCCCCGGTGATCATGCGGGTGCTGATGCCGTTCGCGGTCGGCTCCGCGATCACCGGCTGTCTGGGTGGCCCGGGGGGTGTCGGCGAGACCGATGAAGCCCATCAGAGTGAGTTTGGTGACGGCTGTCTCGAGGTCATCGGGGGTGTTGCTGAGTTTGCAGCGCAATTGCACCTCCCAGAGGAAGGAGGTTCGCCGGTCGGCGACCCCGGCCGAGGGAGGCAGCGGATGCGTGACGAGGAGCGGACGAGGGGCAGTGGCCAGCTCGCCCGATGCGGCGCGGGTACGCCACGGGTGACAAGACATCGACCTTGGTCGTAAGCCAAAGGTTTCCCCAAGCGGGCCGGGTCACGCTGCCGTCACTACAGGATCCGGAGCCGTTTCAACGCTGATCCCGATTGGGAGTCACTATGCCGACCATGTTGTTGAAGAAGCTGCGGCGCCTGCCGGCGATGAGCGTGCTGTCCAGCCTGAGCTTGGTCCTGCTCGCGGGCGGGGTGGCGAGCGCGAACGGCGGAACCGCCAAGCCACCTCCCCCGCCGCCGCGTCCGGCGCCCCGCAGCGGTGCAGTGTCGCGGGTGTTCCCGCCGTTGCAGCCACCGAAGTTCACCGCCGCGGATCCCGGCCAGCTGGGTCTGCATGCGTTCAACGTGGTCGGGTTTATCCAGGACATGACGGTGAGTACGACCGACAGTGACTGTACGGGCCTTGCCAAGGAGCACTGGGGCGGCACGGTGGTGGTGAACAGCCTGACGATCACCGTCCCGTGCAACTCGGTGATCCAGTTGCCCGCGAACACCAAAACCTGGAGCGAGTTCGTCAACCCAACCGGTCCGGCCTTGAAGATCACGCTCAAGCAGCTGAGTGCGACGACTGGCACCGTCGCTGCAACAACTGTTCCGGTGGCGACGAGCACGCCGCCGCCGCCGCCGGTCGTGACGCCCGGAACGTTCCCGTCGTTCGAGATCAACGTGATCGGCAACACCGTGGCGGGCCGGCACATCGCCGGGTTGATCACGGTGTCGCAGCAGGCCGCGAACCTGAGCCAAGGGATCATTACGAGCATTGACTTCGACAAGGGGCAGCTGCACGTCGGGTCCGGGCTTGGTGCTGCTGACCAGGCTGTGGTGGAGATAAACGATCCGCTCGGCCGTTTTGGTCTTAACCACAGCCCGGACGAGCGGTTCTCCGTCGATGAGGAGAACCCGACGATCCACGCGATGACTGGCTACCCGATGTGCGTCCCACGCACCGATCCCAAGCGTGACCTGGTGACGGGTGTCATGACGGGTCTGGATGACCCGCTGTGCCCGCAGCAGAACCGGCCAGCCCCGGCGGCCAACCACTGCCGTGACTTCATCGACGACGGGCTAGGCAATGGGCTGCCCAAGGGCGGAAACCTGGTGCCACCGATCGGTAACCCAGCCTTCTGTGGGCACTTCGTGATGCCGCCGGTGGCAGCCCCGACGGCGCCGCCGACGACCCCGGCCAGCCCGGACCCCACCAAGCAGGCCCCGTTCGAGGTGGGTGACTACATCACCTACGCCGGCACGCTGCTCAGCCCGGTCGACGCCGCGCCGAGCCTGATCTCGGCGCACACCATCGAGGCCTCTGTCGGCATCTTCACCAGCCACGGCACCAAGCCCAGCTACCTGGCCATCGGCGCGTTCGGCGTCGGC
>JANLPD010000077.1:0-8540 GCA_031367045.1 Frankiales bacterium
CTGATTCGGCGGATGTCCGCCAGGATCGGCGAGAATGCGGCAAGAATAACGCTGTTCGTCCGGTCGTCTTGGCCGCAAGCAGCGAATCGTCGTGTCAGACAGTAGCGGGAGTGGGCAGGGCGGCGTAGACCTCAAGGTGTCGGTGCGCGCTCGCCGGCCACGTGAACGCTTGCGCAACCGCGGTCCCGCTCCGGACCAGCCGGGCTCGCAGATCGGCGTCCAGCAGGAGCGCCGCGATCGCTGCCGACAGCGCCGACACGTCGCCGACCGGCACCAGCAGCGCATCGCGTCCGTGCTGGAGGTACTCGCGGAAGACCGGCAGGTCGCTCGTGACCACCGGCGTACCAGCGCTCATGGCCTCCAGCACAGCCAGACCGAAGCCCTCCTTCACCGAGGGGAAGGCGAGCAGGTCGGCAGCGGCGTACCAGCTCGCCATGTCCGGCTCGGAAACGGTCCCCACCTGGACGACGTCGCGCCCAAGCTCCAGGCCGAGCGAGGGCAGCTCGTCGAGCACCCTGTCCCGATAGGCTTTGTAATCCTGGAAGGAATGGCCGCCGATGACCGCGAGCACGGGGGCCAGGCCAGTCTTACGACCGCAGAGGGCCAGGGCCCGCACCAGGTCATGGGTGCCCTTGCGCGGCTCGATGCCGCCGACGCCCAGGATCAGCGGCCGGTCGGAGGCGCCGACGGAGCACCGAAGCTCGGCGGCCCGTTGCGGGGGCGCGGCGGCAAAGCGGGCCACATCGACGCCGTTCGGGACGACCCCGCTGCTGACGCCGTAGTCGCGGTCCAGGATCTTGCGCCACACCTCGGTCACGGCCAGGACCACGTCAGGCTCAAGGATGGCCCGGCGCTGGCAGTCCATCAGCATCGCGCTGGAGAAATCGTCGACATGATGGACGGTGCGGACGACCGGAACGCCGCTGCCGGCGTCGCGGACCCGGGCGGCAGCACGGGCACTCATGCAGTCCTGGGCGTGCAGCACGATATCGGGCGTTTCACGCACCAAATCGGCCAGCGCACCCTCCATGCAATCAATCCCGCCGGCGACCTTCTCCTCCAGCGTCTGGGCGCCGGCTGGCCCCGGCACCAGGGTCACCGGCACGCGCACCGGGCGAAAGAAACCGGCACCTGGATCGCCGAGAGCCAGGACCCGCACGGGGACGCCCAGGTCGCCGAGGGCCTCCGCAATCTCGAGGGTGTGCACCACCCCGCCGCGGGGCTTGGTGGAGTAGGTCAGCAGAGCCACCGGGCGGTGGCTCACGTGCCGAGCTCCGCCAGGTCGGGCTCGCGCCGGACGAGCGCTGCCGCCGCATAGGCGGCCCGGGCGTTGGTTTCCGGGACGAGGCAGCCGGCGCGCTGGAGGATCTCACGCTGCCGCGAGTAGACCTGCGGGTCACCTTCGGTGCCGAGCAGGTAGGTGACCACCTGCGGGCCGCCGTCCCGCATGAGCTCGGCGGCAACGGGGGCGATCTGCCCGGCCGGGTCCTCGTGACTGCCGTGGCCGATCACCACGTCCATCAGGACCACAGCCACGTCCGGGTCGTCCGCCACGGCGCGCATCAGCTCGAGCCGGCCGCTCGGATCGATCATCGGGTGCGGGCGACCGACGGTGTACTCCTCGGCGCCGAGGTCGAGCAGCACGTGCGCGCCGTCAGGCGCGGCCTCGACTGTGCACGCCTTGCGCAGGGGCTCGTTGGAGTAGATCGGGCCCAGCAGGCCCTCCAGGATGTACTGCGCCTCGTAGCAGAGGGTCCCTCCCGAGAACAGGCCGCGAACCTTGGTCCGGCTGGGGTCGAGCGTGACCGCCGCGACCTTGTCCCGCAATCCGTCGGTGAGGGGCGGCGGTGAGGCGCCGGTGAGCCGGGCCGCGGCGAGTGCGCCCTGTTCCAGGGTCGGTGACAGCGAAACGCCCTCGGGCGGCTCCAGGTCGTCCAGGCCCAGGAAGACCGCAACCGCTTTGGTCCCCCGGCACTCGGCCAGGACCGCCTGAGCGGCAGCGAGGGAGGGGGGCTTGGAGACCAGCAGGACCGCGCTGGTGCCGGGGTCGGCCTCGAGCGCCCGGGCCGCCTGCTTGGCCATGGCGCCCTGCACCGGCTCGGAAAGGTCGCGACCGCCGACGCCCACGACCTGGGAGACGCGCACGCCCCACCGGTCGAGCAACGCCGACACTTCCTGCGCACCGGTGCCGGCGGCGGCGATGACACCCACCGCGTTCCCACCGGTCGCGGTAAGGCTGTTGGCGAAGCCGAGCCCGGTCCCCCCGAGCACTGCAGTACCGGCACCGGGTCCCATGACGAGCAGGCCGAGCGAGGAGGCGCGCTCCTTGAGTTCGATCTCCTCCTCGAGCGGGACGTTGTCGCTGAACAGCAGCACGTGCAGGCCTGCCGTGAGGGCGTGGTGCGCTTCCAGCGCGGCGTACTCCCCGGGTACCGAGACGATCGCGACGTTGCTATCGGCCTGGCTCCGGACAGCTTCGGCGGTGCTCCGCGGCGGCCGGTCAGGTGTCGGGCCGGCGCTCTCGCGCTCACTGAACGCCGCCTGCCGGCCGGCCTCGAGTGCGGACTGCAGCGCGGCGTCATGGGCCGCGGTGACAGCCAGGACGAGGTCGTTGGCGCCGAGGCCCGCAACCTCGGTGAAGCCCGCGGCTGCCAGGTCCTCGAGTCCGCGCGGGTTGGCCATCGTCGCCCCTGCCCAGGTGACGTCGTTGGCGCTGTCCATGCTGACGGTGCAGACCATCAGGAGCATGGAGTCCAGGTAGGTGTCCTTGTGGACCGACAGCCCACTGACCGTCATCAGGCCGTCCTGGCCGCAGCCTGCGACCGCTCGATGCTGGTGCCGGCCGTTGGATCTCCGGCCACCGCGGCGGCGAGCCGACTGGCCGAGGTGATGATGGCCCGGTGACCACCGTCCTGCAGGAAGCGCAGCGCCGCCGCAACCTTGGGCCCCATGCTGCCCGGCGGGAACTGCCCATCGGCGAGGTGCTGCGCGGCCTCCTCCGGCGTCAGCCGGTGGGCCGGCCGCTGCTGGGGCGTGCCGAAGTCGAGCAGCACGCAGTCGACGCCGGTCAGCAGGTAGAGCTCGGTGGCACCGGCTGCCGTCGCCAGGGCCGCCGAGGCATGGTCTTTGTCGATGACCACGTCGACGCCGGTGAGACTGCCCTCCTCGACTGCCACCCCCCCGCCCCCGGCGGCCAGCACGACGTGCCCGGCGGCCAGCAGCGTGCGTACGGCGTCGACCTCGATGATCGACGCTGGACGGGGCGACGCGACGACCCGCCGCCAGCCGCGCCCCGCGTCTTCCGTGACGGTCCAGCCCCGCTCGGCGGCGTAGGCGTGGGCCTGTTCCTCGCGCAAGAATGGGCCGATCGGCTTGGTCGGGTGCGCAAAAGCCGGATCTTTGGTGTCCACGCCGACGTGGGTCACGATGCATACCGCCCGACCGGAGCCGCACTCACGGTCGATCGCCCGGACCAGCACGCTGCCGAGCTGGCCCTGCGTCATCGCGCAGAGCTGGTGCAGCGGCTGCATCGGGACCCACTGCTCGCCGGCATCCTGCTGCATCGCCAGGTTGCCGACCTGCGGACCGTTGCCGTGGACGACAGCGACCTGCCATCCCGCGCGCACCAACTCGGCCAGGGAGCCGGCCATCTGAGCTGCGTTGGCGGCGATCTCGTCCGCTCTACCTGCTTGACCCTCTGCCGTCAGGGCGTTGCCGCCGATTGCCACGATCGCCGTGCCGCGGTTCACCGGGCGGTGCGTCGGATAGGAAACGTCATGTGCACCATAGTGAACTTGATGAAAGGGAAACGCAATGACTGAGCCTGGCCCGGAGTCTTTGGTCGACGGCGGCTTCGACGACAACCCGGTGCCGATGCTGACCAGTGCCGCCTGGCAGCAGGCGGAGGCGCGGCTCTATCCCTCGGTGACCGCGCGGCCTGACATCTACCAGCGCGTGGTGCAGATTGTCCGGCTCACCGTCGACCACCTGCGCCAGCTCGGCTCTTCGACGTCCGCACTCCTGGTCGCTGCGCAGCGCGGTCCCGATCTGGTGGTCGACGTCCTGACCGAGACCGGGATGAGCGCCACCGAGCTCGACCTCAGTCTCGTCGCCGAGGCAGCGCTGGCTATGCGTCATCGGGAGGTCGTGGGTGAGCAGGCTGTCGCCCGCCGGCTCCGAACCATCGCGAATGCGCGGCGCGCCGGTCAGAAGTGGGTGGTGGTGGAGGAGCAGGGCCCCTCCGACGGGGACCCGTTCGTGCCCTACCACCGCCTCGAGGTGGAGGTGGCGACCGGCCGGGCGCTGCTCGTGACCAGCACGGCGGACGAGAGCTACACCGGCGTTGTGCACGCCGTCGAGCCTTTGCACGTGGACGCCGTGAGCGGCCTGGTCGAGGAGTCCAGGCAAGCGGGTGCGTCGGCGACGTCACATCCGAGTGCCACCGCGCGCGACGCTCACGCGGCAGCGTCCCGCGAAGCGGCTCCCGACGCTTGACAGACGCCCCTTGGACCGCCGATGTTTCCTATAGTGAACGTCGCGTACCCCGAGGAAGGGCCTGAGTGCATGACCCTCACAACGTCCCATAATGACACTAAAACGTCCGTCTCCTCGACGCCGGTGCTGTCAGCCGAGGAGTTGGCCCAGCTGCTCACCGCCTTGCAGAGCTCGGGTCTGCGCGTCCAGGTGCCGCTGTCGGCGCGCGCCGGCGGGGCCGGGCCGGCCGACGCGGGGATGCTCTACATCGAGGGCGTGCAGACCACGGTCCCCACGAGTGCGGCCTACGTCGAGCGGTCGCCGTACGCCCTGCACGGTGAGGACGACGGCAGCTGGGCTGTCTACCGCGGAAGCGAGCGGCTAGCGACGGCAGCGCTGGCACCGCGCCCGAAGTACTACGACCTCACCACTGCCGACGGCATCCCCTACCACCAGATCGCCTTGCTGCACCTGGACTCGGTGGCCAGCACGGTGCTGCAGACCTGCGCCTACTGGGGCAACGACGACCAATGCCAGTTCTGCGGCATCGGTGTCACCTACGCGCAGGGCCGAACCATCGCCAAGAAGACACCGGCGATGCTCGCCGAGGTGGCCCTGGCAGCCAAGGAGCTGGACGGTGCCGTCGACGCCACACTGACCACCGGCAGCACCGCGACGCCGGACCGGGGGGCGATGTACGTCGGCCACTGCGGGCAGGCCGTGAAGGAAGCGGCCGGCCTTCCGGTGCAGGTGCAGTTCGAGCCGCCGGCCGACCTCGACGTCATCGACCGGGTGGCCGACCTGGGCATCGACTCGGTCGGCATCCACATCGAGACCTTCGACCCGGCTGTCCTCGCGCGGGTCGCCCCGGGTAAGGCGCGCTGGGGCATCGAGGCCTATTTCAGTGCGTGGGAGCGGGCCGTCCAGGCCTTTGGCGCCGGGCAGGTGTCCACCTACGTGATCCTTGGCATGGGGGAGGACGAGAAGACGACCGTCGAGGGTTGCAAGCGCGCCATCGACATGGGGGTCTACCCGTTCATCGTGCCGCTGCGGCCGGTGCCTGGCAGCCTGATGCAGGACTTCCTGCCGCCGCCGCGTGAGGCCGTCGAGGCGGTCTACCGCCAGGTTGTGCCTTATCTGGCCATGAAGGGAATGTCCGCTTCCGGGGTTGCCGCCGGCTGCGCGCGCTGTCAGGCCTGCTCAGGCATGGGCGCGTTCGAGCGCGCGGAGGGAGGCCTGCGTGAAGGACGTCCTTCCCTCCCGCTGTTCACCGGCATCTGACACGCTCTCCTGCCGGGCCGTCCGGGGAGTTGACGAGCTGGCGGCGCACCTGCGCATCCGCCGGACGGTGTTCGTGCAGGAGCAGAGCCTGTTCTGCGTCGACGACCGCGACAGCCACGACGATGACGCTCTGGTCGTGCACGTCCTGGGGTTCGTCGACGCCGAGCCTGCTGGCACCGTGCGGCTCTACCCGCTCGGTGGGGGTGTGTGGAAGGGCGACCGGCTCGCGGTCCTGCCCGAGCACCGGCGGGCCGGAATCGGTGCACCCCTGGTGCGGCTCGCCGTAGCGACCGCGGCCGCGGCAGGCGGGCACCGGATGGAGGCGATGGTGCAGGCAGGCAACACGGCCTTCTTCGTGCAGCTCGGCTGGTCGCGGGTCGGCGAGGCCGCGCACCACCTCGGGGTGCCGCAGCAGAAGATGACGATCGCGCTGTGAGTCGTGACGTGACCTCCCCTCTAGCCGTGCAGGTTCGTGACCCCCTCGGTGGCCAGGTCGAAGACCGTGACCACGTCGTCTCCCCTTTGCAGCCGCACCTTTCCGGTGCCGTCCAGCACCCCCAGTGCTTCGGCGGTCAGACCTCTGTCGCGGAAACCGGCCAGGCAGTCCTGCACCCGGTCGAGGGGGCAGGTCAGCAGGAACGAAAAGCAGGGGAAGCAGCCAAGCCAGTCGGCCAGTGGCACGCCGTCCGGCACAGGCAACACCGCGAGGTCGACGGTGACCCCCAAGCGGCCTGCTTCGAGCAGCATCGCGAGCGAGCCGACCAGCCCGGCCATGCTCACGTCCTTCGCGGCCACCGCCGCCCCGTCCGTCGCGAGGTCGGCGAGCAGCCGGATGTCGCCAGCCAACTTCTGGCCGCGCTGGTCGAACGATGGGAAGAACGCGAAGTCACTGCGCATCACGCCTTCGAGGCAGCAGCCAAGCACCAGGACCTGCCCCGCCGCGGCGTGCGTCGCGGACAGCACCTTGTCGGCCCGGCCGATGCCGAAGGCCGACAGCGAGGGTGGTCCGTCGGTGCGCGTGAGGTGGCCGCCGACGACCGGCACGTCGTACAGGTTGGCGGCCCAGTGCAGACCGCGCAGGACCTCGCGGCTGGTCGCCTCGTCCCCGACGACGGTATCGAGAATCGCGACCGGCCGGGCCCCCATGGCGGCCAGGTCGTTGACGTTGGCGAGCACTGCCGCGATGCCGGCGCCGTACGGGTCCGCGGCCACGAAGGCCGGCAGGATGGCCTCCCCGCCAACGACGACCTGCCCCTCACCGCCCGGCAGGACCGCGCCGTCGTCGCCCGGACCTGCGTACCAGTCACCGCCCCCGAAGATCTCTGCCACCAGGCCGATGTCGGCCTTGGCGCGCACCCCGGGAAGCTCCCGCAACCCGGCGGCGAGGGCGAGCAGGTCGGTCACGGCAGCCTCCTGGGCGACACTCGGAGCAGAGTCGGGTGTTTACCATGGTGAACGCCATGCCGACCTTCCTCACCCTCCCGCAGCGCGCGGCGAAACCACGTCGCAGCGGCATCACGCACGTGCTCGACAAGGGCCTGCCGGTGGCAGAGGTCAGGCCGCTGCTCGGGGTCTGCGGCGACTACGTCGATGTCTGGAAGCTCGGCTGGGGCACCGCCTACCTCGACCCCGGTCTGGCCGACAAGCTGGCGGTCCTGGCCGAGCACGGTGTGCTCGCCTGCGCCGGCGGGACCCTTCTTGAGGTCGCCTGGCAGCAGGGCGCTGTCGAGGCCTACCTCGACTGGGCCGGCGAGGTGGGCTTCCCCTGTGTCGAGGTGTCGTGCGGCGTGGCCAGCATCTCCAGCTCGCAAAAGCGTGAGCTGGTTGAGCTCGCAGCGGGGCGGTTCATCGTGCTTGCGGAGATCGGCGTCAAGGACCCGGGGGTCGTGGTCTCGCCGGCGGCCTGGGCGGCCGACGCGACCGCGGACCTGGACGCCGGTGCGACCTGGATCGTCACCGAGGGCAGGGAGAGCGGGACGGTCGGGCTCTTCGACTCCGACGGCGAGGTGCGGTCCGACGTCGTCGACGCAGTCGTCGGCGCGGTCGGGCTGGGCAGCACGGTGTTCGAGGCACCACGCAAGGAGCAGCAGGCCTGGCTGATCCGCCGCTTCGGCCCGGACGTCAACCTCGCCAACGTGGCGCCGTCCGACGCGCTCGGCCTGGAAGCCCTGCGGCTCGGCCTGCGAGCCGACACGTTCGATGCCCGGGTCCGGGCGCGATGACCACCATGCCCGACCGCTACCGCGAGGTGTCAGTCACCGACGTCGACGTACCGCTGACCGCAACGGCCCTGCGTCACCTGCTGATGTCGCGCCCAGTCTACCGCCGTACCCGCTACGTCCTCGTCCGCCACGCCGGTGAGGCGGCCCTCGTGGAGGTCGACAAGCGCGCCTCGGACGAGCTGTTCTGGGACGTCCTCGAGGTGCGCCTGCTGGCCGGTCCCGAGGAGACCGGCTGGGTCGTCGACGCCTCGCTCGACCCCGGCATCCCCAGTGACCTGGCCCGGGCCGCAGCCTCCCGACCGGACGTGCGCTGTGTGGTCCTGGAGGGCCGCTACGGCCATATCAGCTTCGTGCTCGACAGCCGCCCGGTGCGACTGCACGTGCTCGACGTCGCGCCGCCACACCCCGCCAAGCTGCTCGACCAGGTCGTCCGGCTGCTGTCCACGGCCGAGGACCTGCCGGGCGTCCTGCCGCTGCCACAGGTCGTCGAGCTCGGCGACCTGGTGCCCGCCGGCGCCGCCGGCGACTTCCTGCTGCCCTGCCGCGGCGGCGGCATGGATGTCC
>JANLPD010000086.1:0-11585 GCA_031367045.1 Frankiales bacterium
GCCTCGCTGCTGCCGAGACGGGACACTTCGTCATGTCCACGCTGCACACGACCGACGCGGCCGAGACCATCAACCGCATCATCGACTTCTTCCCGCCGCACGAGCAGAAGCAGGTCCGGCTGGCGCTGGCTGCCTCGCTCCGCGGCATCATCTGCCAGCGCCTCGTCCCGCGCGCCGACGGCGACGGCCGTTGCGTCGTCATGGAGGTGGCCATCAACACCGGCCGCATCTCCGACGCGATCGCCGACCCCGACAAGACCAGCACCATCCCGCAGCTCATCGCCGAGGGCACGTACTACGGCATGCAGACCTTCGACCAGCACCTGGTGACGTTCATCCGGGACAACGTCATCACCCTCGAGGCGGCTATGGCAGCGAGCACCAACCCGCACGACCTCACCGTCGAGCTGCGCCGCCTCGGCCTCGTCGCCTGAGGGCAACCAGGTCGTACGACGAGTGCCTCAGCCGGTCCGCACGCCGTGCTCGACGCAGCGCGCCGTCCAGCCGCCGGGCAGCACCTGCACGACCATCCGCCGACGGCAGTCCGCGCAGTAGCGGGGCGGCTCAAGGATCCGCCGGGCAGCGCAGGCTGGGTGATCACGCATCGCTGTCAGCCCAGCGGGCTGGCCGCACTGGTCGCAGAACATCGTGAAATCCTAGCGTCGCGCCCGCGCCGCGCTGCTCGATGCCACGCCACGCCAGGATGCCACGACGCAACTCATAGTTAATCTCCCGGCGGTAGCGTCCCGATGGACCAGGAGGTTGCAGCAGCCATGGCGATCACGATGTACGGCACGAGCTGGTGCTCGGACTGCAAGCGCGCGAAGCAGTTCTTCGGCGAGCAGCGGGTGCACTACGAGTTCGTCGATGTGGACGCCGACCAGGCGGGCCGGGCCGTCGTGCAGTCCTACAACGACGGCAAGGACATCATCCCGACGATCGTCTTCGATGACGGCAGCGTCCTCGTCGAGCCGAGCAACGCCGAGCTGGCGGCCAAGCTCGGCCTTTTGTCGCAGGCGAAGAACTCCTTCTACGACCTGGTCGTCGTGGGCTCTGGCCCGGCCGGCCTGACGGCGGCCCTCTACGCCGCCCGCGAAGGGTTGTCGGTCCTGGTCGTCGAGCGCGGCGGGGTCGGCGGCCAGGCCGGCATCACCGAGCGGCTCGACAACTTCCCCGGCTTCCCGGAGGGCGTGACCGGCGAGGAGTTCGCCGCCCGGCTGCGCCAGCAGGCGGAGCGTTTCGGCGTCGAGGTGCTCCCGGCCCAGGAGGTGACGGCGATCGGGCTGGACGGTTCCTACCGGACCGTCATGACCGGCGACGGTACGACGTACTCCGCGTTCTCGGTCCTGCTCGCCCTCGGCTCGACCTACCGTCGGCTCGGCATCGACGGCGAGGACGACCTCATCGGCGCGGGAGTGCACTTCTGCGCAACCTGTGACGGGGTGTTCTACAGGGGCAAGGATGTCGTGGTCATCGGCGGCGGGAACAGCGCCGGCGAGGAGAGCATCTTCTTGACCCGTTTCGCCAACCACGTGACCGTAGTGAGCCGCGACACGGCCCTGTCGGCGAGCAAAATCGTTGTTCAAAAGCTCGAGGAGCACCCAAAGATCAGCATCGTCACCGGTGCGACACCGACCGGGTTCGCGACCACCGGGGACGGCAAGCTCCGCGCCCTGCTCATCGACCGCGACGGCGCGCCGGGCGAGGTCCCTGCCGACGGCGCCTTCGTCTTCATCGGGCTGACTCCTAACAGCCAGCTCGTGGCGGATCTGGTCGACCTCGACCAGGCCGGTTTCATCGTCGCCGACGCCGGCATGCAGACGAGCGTGCCCGGCATCTTCGTGGCCGGCGACGTCCGCAGCGGATCGACCAAGCAGGCCGCTAGCGCAGCGGGCGAGGGTGCCGCTGCTGCCCTCGGTGTGCGCCGGTACGTCGAACCGCTCGCGAGCGGGCTCCGTCCCGGCCCGGC
Source organism: Frankiales bacterium (assembly GCA_031367045.1). Taxonomy (GTDB): domain Bacteria; phylum Actinomycetota; class Actinomycetes; order Mycobacteriales; family SCTD01; genus JANLPD01. The sequence goes on from JANLPD010000086.1 coordinate 1,970, forward strand.
CGCCCTCGCCGGGGCAGCCGCCGTGTAGCCAGCCCGCATCCCGATCATGTCCAGTCGAAAAGGGGCCCACCGCTGCAGGAGAGCCGGCCTCAGAGCGCGAGCTCGTAACCGAGCAGGTCCACCCCGGGCTCGGGTGACCAGTCCCGCTCGGGGACCCGGACGAAGCCTGACCGCTCGTAGAGCCGGTGCGCCGCGGTCATCCACGGCTGGGTCGACAGGCGCAACATCGTGCACCCGTCGGTGCGCGCGCTGTCGATGCAGGCCTGGACCAGCACCCTGCCGACTCCTGCCCCGCGGGCGCTCTCGTCGACGGCCAGCATCCTCATAACAGCCTCACCGGGGGCCGCCTGCTCGGCGTACTCCCCACCCCTGGTGGCGATCGCCACTGCACCGACCGCCGCCCCGTTAAGCAGCGCCACGAGAACGGTCGTGGACGCGGCCCGGCCGGCGACGTCGCGCAGGGTGGGCACGTAGCTCTGGTCGGCGTGGCCGCCGTCGACGTAGACGCGCTCGGTCAGATCGGCGACAGCGGCGAAGTCGTTCGGCCCGGCGGTGCGGACTTCGAGGGCGGCTGGCGTGACGGACACGCCACCGTGTCTACCTCAGGTCCTGCGGACCTGCCGGCTCGGGGCGGCGCTGGCCGCGCAGGCGGTGCTGCTGCCAGTCCTGGCCGTCCCGGCTGTCGGCTCCCCAGCTCAGGCCAAGCGCGCTGCCCACCATCAACAGCAGCATGACCACCACGAGCCCCACCATGGCGCTCACCTCCGCAAGATCACTGCCTGGCGGTCGGTGGACGAGCTGCCGCCGGCGGCCCTGCTCCAGGCGCTGCGCGACGTCGTGGCTCGCGGCGGCCGGGTCCTTAGTGTCTGCAGCGGTGCGTTCGTCCTGGCCGCCGCAGGTCTGCTCGACGGACGCCGGGCGACGACGCACTGGGTCTACACAGCGGCGCTCGCCGCTCGCTACCCGCGTGTCGAGGTCGATCCGGACGTCCTCTACGTGGCTGACGGACAGGTTGTCACGAGCGCGGGGACCGCGGCCGGGATCGACGCGTGCCTGCACCTCGTGCGCCAGGAGCACGGCGCCGCGGTCGCCAATGCCGTCGCGCGGCGGATGGTCGTGCCGCCGCACCGCGACGGCGGCCAGTCGCAGTTCGTCGGGCGCCGGTGCCAACGGAGCGGGCATCGGCTGCGAGCCTGGCGCAGGTCCTGGACTGGGCGGTCGAGCACCTTGACCGGCCGCTGTCCGTCCAGATGCTCGCCGACCGGGCGCTCATGAGCCCGCGAACGTTCGCCCGCCGCTTCCGGGACGCGACCGGCACGACGCCGCACCAGTGGTTGCTCGGCCAGCGGGTGGGTCACGCGCAGCGGTTGCTCGAGCAGGGCCTATCCGTAGAGCAGGTGGCCGGGCGCTGCGGCTTCGGGAGCGCCGCCACGCTGCGTACGCAGTTCGCGCGCTGGCGAGGCATCTCGCCCTCCTCCTACGCCCGCACGTTTCGCGCGGTTGGGTGACTCGGGTCAGCCGGCGGCGGCGCGGAGCAGGACAACCAGGCCGCCAACTGCGGCTAGGGCCAGAGTGGTCCGGCGGGCGATCTGCTCGGGGACCCGCCGGGCGAGCGGCCCGCCGAGGAGCAGCCCGAGACCGAGCGCACCGACCGCTGCGGCGATGGTGGCTCCGCCCGTCGGCGGCGGGCCAAGGCTCGCGGCGGCCACGGCGTTGAGGCCGAGGAAGAAGGCCTGCAGGGTCGCGCGCGTGCGGTCCGCCGACCAGCCGGCGTTGGCCGCCCACAACGCGACCGGGGGTCCACCCACTCCCGCGACGACGTTGGTCACCGCGGCGACCAGGCCGACAGCGACCGCGCCGCCGGTGCCCTGAACCGCCGGCGAGCGGACCCCGAGGGCGAGCAGCGCCGCGCCCAGGAGCACCACGGCGCCGGCAGCCGCTTGCGCGGGACGGTCGGGCAGGGACCGCACCGCGAGCGCTGCGACCGGCGTCGCCAGGACGGCCGGGGTGAGCAGGAGCAGGGCGCCGCGGCGGTCCACGTCGAGGCGATGGCGCACGAGCAGGACGAGGTTGACGACCACGGAAAGAACGACGCTGAGCTGGATCGCCTCGTGGGCGCCGAGAGCACCGATCAGGAACGGTACGCAGACCAGTGAGAACCCGATTCCGCTGACCGACTGGGCGAGCGCGCCGGTCAGCACGGCCAGCGCGACGAGCAGCGTCACCGGGCTATCTCGGTCAGCGGTCCAGAGCCGAGCGCTCTGCCTCGACCTCTGCCCGCACCCAGCAGGTCGTCAGGTGGTCGTTGACCAGGCCGTGGGCCTGTAGCAGCGAGTAGACCGTCGTCGGCCCGACGAAGATGAAACCTGCCTTCTTGAGTTGCTTTGACAACGCGGCGGAGGCCGGCGTCGACGCCGGCACGTCGGTCCAGCGGGAGTACGCCGGCGACGGCAGCTGCGCGGTGCTCCAGAGCAGGTCGACCAGACCGCCCGTGTCGCGCAGGGCGATCGTGGCGCGGGCGTTGGTGACGCAGGCCTGCAGCTTGGCTCGCGACCGGATCAGTTGCGCGTCCTGCAGCAGCGGCTCGACGTCGAGGTCGGCGACAAGGTCGGGGTAAAAGCCCAGGAAGGCCTGGCGCAGGGCTTCGCGCTTGCGCAGCACCGTGATCCACGACAGGCCGGCCTGGAAGCCCTCCAGGCAGACCTTTTCGTAGAGGGCGCGCTCGTCGGTGACGGGTCGTCCCCACTCGTCGTCGTGGTAGGGCTGATACAGCGGATCACCTTCGCCGAAGCACCTTGTGGTCATCGGGCGGGTCTCACTGCAGGGCGCCGACAATCGCGCCCGTGACAACCGCAAGGTCCTCGTCGGTCGAGACGTACGGCGGCATCGTGTAGACGAGCCGGCCGAACGGCCGCACCCACGCGCCGAGCTCGACGAGCCGCGGCTGCAGGACGTGCATGTCGCACGGCCTTTCCAGCTCGACCACGCCGATCGCTCCGAGCACGCGCACGTCCGCCACACCGGGCAGGTGTCGCGCCGGGGCAAGGCCGTCGCGGAGCCGGTCGCCGATGTGCGCGACGGTGCCGCGCCAGTCCTGCTCGAGCAGCAGCCGGACGCTGGCCTGCGCGACGGTGGTCGCGAGCGGGTTGGCCATGAACGTCGGGCCGTGCATGAAGGCGCCCCCGGGTGCGGCGCAGACGCCGGCGGCAACCGCGTCGGTGCACAGCACCGCGCCGAGGGTGAGGTAGCCGCCCGTCAGGGCCTTGCCCAGGCACAGCACGTCCGGCACCACGCCGGCGTGGTCCATCCCCCACAGCTCGCCGGTCCGGCCGAAGCCGGTCGCGATCTCGTCGAAGACGATGAGCACGCCGTGGGACCGGCACAGCGTGACGAGCTCGCGCAGGTAGTCGGGGGAGTACCACCGCATCCCGCCCGCACCCTGCACGACCGGCTCGATGACCAGGGCGGCGACGCGGTCGCCCCGCTCGCGCAGGACGGCGCGCACCTCGTCCAGATCCGCGTCGTGGTACGCCTCGTCGTAGATCGGGCGGGGGCGCGCGACGAACACCTGTTGCGCGACGTGGTCGCGGAACAGCGCGTGCATACCCGCCACCGGGTCGCAGACGCTCATGGCCCCGGCGGTGTCGCCGTGGTAGCCGCCGCGGACGGTCAGCAGCAGCGAGCGCTTCGGCTGGCCGACGCCCTGCCAGTGCTGGAGCGCCATCTTCAGCGCCACCTCCACCGCGACGCTGCCGGAGTCGGCGAAGAAGACCCGGGTGAGCTGGTCCGGGGTGATGGCGCACAGCAGCTCGGCCAGCTCGACGGCGGGCGCGTGGGTCAGGCCGCCGAACATCACATGCGAGAACCGGTCGACCTGCGCGTGGAGCGCGGCGTCCAGGATGGGGTGCCGGTAGCCGTGGATAGCCGCCCACCACGACGACATGCCGTCGACCAGCTCGCGGCCGTCGTCCAGGACAAGGCGCGTTCCGTGCGCGTCGCTGACGCCGAACAGCGGCCCGGGCTCGACGACCGAGGCGTAGGGGTGCCAGACCGTCCGGCGGTCCCGCGCGACCAGGTCGGTCACAGCTGTCGGTGGGTCACAGCGTCTGTGACAGCGCCTTCATCGGCATCTGCAGGTCGCGGAGCATGTCGAGGTCCTCGGTGGCCGGGCGCCCGAGGGTGGTCAGGTAGTTGCCGACGATGACGGCATTGATGCCGCCGAGCATGCCGTCCCTGGCCAGGTCGCCGAGGGTGATCTCGCGGCCGCCGGCGAAGCGCAGGATCGTGCGCGGGAGGGCCAGGCGGAAGACGGCGATGGCCCGGAGCGCGTCGTCGGCGGCCATGACCGGGAGGTCGCCGAAGGGCGTGCCGGGGCGCGGGTTGAGGAAGTTCAGCGGCACCTCGTCGGGTTCGAGTGCTGCAAGCTGTACGGCGAACTCCGCCCGCTGCTCGAGCGTCTCGCCCATGCCGAGGATGCCGCCGCAGCAGACCTCCATGCCGGCCTCGCGGACCATGCGGAGCGTGGAGAAGCGCTCCTCCCAGGTATGGGTGGTGACCACGTTCGGGAAGTGCGACCGGGCCGTCTCCAGGTTGTGGTTGTAGCGGTGCACACCCATGGCGACGAGGTCGTCGACCTGCTCCTGGCTGAGCATGCCGAGCGAACAGGCGATCTGGATGTCGACGGCCGCGCGGATGGCAGCGACGCCGTCTCGGACCTGCGCCATGAGTTTGTCGTCCGGGCCGCGGACGGCAGCGACGATGCAGAACTCCGTCGCGCCGGTTGCCCTGGTCTCGACGGCGGCCTTGACGAGAGAGGGGATGTCGAGCCAGGCCGCGCGGACGGGCGAGGGGAAAAGGCCGCTCTGCGAGCAGAAGTGGCAGTCCTCGGGGCAGCCACCGGTCTTCAGGCTGATGATCCCTTCGACCTCGACCTCGGGGCCGCACCAGCGCATCCGTACCTCGTGGGCCAGCTGCAGCAGGTCGGGCAGCCGGTCGGGCGGGAGCTGGAGCAGCGCTAGGGCCTGCTCCTGGGACAGGCCCACGCCGCGCTCGAGCACCTGCTCGCGGGCAACCTCAACAACGTCCAGCAGCAGCTCGGTCACGAGGCGAGTCTGCCAGGACCGCCTCAGTGCCCGTGCGCCGACCCGAAAGCACGCGGGTCGAAGGACCCGCCGAGCTGCGGACCCAAGCCGGCGCGGGCCGCTTCCAGGAACGCCGCCCGCTCCAGCGCCCCCGCCCCGGCTGGCAGTGCACCGAGCAGCGGGCGGGCGGCAAGCACCTCCAGGTCGCGCAAGTTGCTGCGCTCGGCGAGCCCGGGCTCATCGGGCCAGGCGCCGACGACGACGCCTTGCAGCTCGAGCCCACGGTGGGCCAGCGCCTCCAGGGTCAGGGCTGTCGCATTGAGCGTGCCGAGCCCGGCCGAGGCAACCAGGAGCAGCGGCGCACGTACGGAGCGGGCCAGATCGGCCAGCGTCAGCCCGTCCTGGTCGTACCGCACGAGCAGACCGCCGGCCCCCTCGACCAGCACTACGTCGTGCGAGGCCTCGAGCGAGAGCAGCAGGCTGGCGAAGACCGCTGGGTCGAGCGGATCGCGCCCCGACAGTCGTGCCGCCGCGGCCGGGGAGAGCGGGTCGGGGTAGCGGACTGGCTCGTGCACCTCCACCCCGTCGGCGACCCCGCCGGCCAGCCGCTGGATCTCGGCGAGGTCGCCCGGCCGGCCGTCCGGGACACCGGTCTGGGCCGGTTTGACGACGGCGCAGCGCGCCCCTCGGGCGCAGGCGAGGGCGGCGATCGCGGCGGTCACGACCGTCTTGCCCACCCCGGTGCCGGTGCCGGTCACGAAGAGCAGGGCCACGCAGCGAGTCTGGCACCTGACGTTCATGTGGAGTTGGTCCGGGGAAGGCAACCGACGGTGACCATGGGGCGTCTCCAGAGCTACCGATACCAGCAGGAGGCCCAGATGACTGCTTTCGCGAGCTACCCCGACGAGCACGCCTTCCAGTGCGCGGACGTCCGTCGACGGCGCTCCACCGAGGTCGACTTCGGGGCTACCTGGCGGGCCTCGGGCGCCAACGACGCGTGGAAGCTGACCTGGCTGGTCGACACCGGCGAGCTGTACCTGTGCCGCACCGACGGCCACGCGGGGTCCTGCAGCGACGTGCGGGTCCTGGCTGTGCTGTCCGAGCCCGACCTGGACGCGCTGCTTGCCGGCTGGCGCGACCACCGCGCCGAAGAGGACGGCCTGGGCTGGGTTCTCGGGCGGCTCGCTTGGATCGCTGCCTGAGGGCTGCCTGGAGCCGGCTCATGCTGGCCCTGGACGCAGGACCGACCGGACGACCTGCACCGCCCTGGCGACGTCGAGGTCGGTCAGGTCGGAACGCGCCGTCAGCCGCAGGCAGGATCGGCCGGCCGGGACTGACGGCGGCCGGAAGCAGCCGACCCGCACGCCCTGCTGCTCGCAGGCCCGCTGGGCCGCGACGGCAGCGGCGGCCCCGCCCAGGACCAGGGGCAGGACGGCGCCCGCTGTCGGCAGGCATCCCAGCCCCTCGGCCAGCGCCACCGCCTTACGCCGGAGCGAGGTCACCCGGGCGTCGTCCACCAGGGTCAGGGCGGCAAGGGCCGCCCCGACGGCAGCCGGCGCGAGGCCGGTGTCGAAGATGAAGGCGCGCGCGGTGTCGACGAGGTGGCCGCGCAGCGCGGCCGGTCCGAGGACGGCGCCGCCCTGGCTGCCCAGCGACTTGGACAGGGTGAGCGTCGTCACGACGTCGGCCTGACCGGCCAGGCCGACGGCGGCGCAGGCACCTGCACCGGCCGGACCGACCACACCGAGGGCGTGCGCTTCGTCGACGAGCAGGACCGCGCCGTGGCGGCGTACCGCCTCGTGCAATGCCGGCAGGGGCGCGAGGTCGCCGTCCACCGAGAAGATCGCGTCAGTGACGACCAGGGCCCGCTCCTCGGTGCGTCCGGCGAGGACGGCCTCCACTGCCGCGGGGTCGGCGTGTGGGACCACCTGCACCCGGGCCCGTGACAGCCGGCAGGCGTCCACGAGGGAGGCGTGGTTGCCCGCGTCGCTGACAACGAGCGTGCCGGCTCCGGCGAGACCGCAAACGGCGCCAAGGTTGGCCAAGTAGCCGGAGGAGAACACCAGTGCCGAGGCAGCCCCGATCCGGTCGGCGAGCGCCTGCTCGAGCTCGTCATGCAGTCGCGTCGACCCCGTGACCAGGCGGCTGCCGGTCGCTCCTGCGCCGTACGCGCGTACCGCCTCGACGGCGGCCGCCACCACCTGCGGATGGCGCGCCAGGCCGAGGTAGTCGTTGGACGCGAGGTCCAGGACGTCCTCGGCCGGCGGTCGGGCGCGCAGGACGCGGTGCAGCCCGGCCCGGTCGCGATCGCGCGCCGCGTCCTGCAGCCAGTCGAGTGCGTCGCCCACGACCCGCACGCTACGTCGCTGGTAGCTGGCGCGGTCGGCACGGGGCAGCGGTGGGCACGGGGCAGCGGTGGGGCGCCCTACCCTGCGTGTCGTGTCGACCCTCTCCGACCTGGTGCAGGCGCGCACCGCTCTCGGGCCGGACGACGTGGACCACCTGCACCGGCTCGTCGCGGAGTGGCAGCTCGTCGCCGACCTGTCCTTTGCCGACCTGGTCCTGTGGGTCCGCACCCTCGACGCAAGCTGGCTGTCCGTCGCCCACATGCGACCGACGACCGGGGCGACGACCTACCCCGAGGACGTCGTCGGGACCACCCTCGGGCCGGCCGAGGCCTACCGGCTCGAGCAGGCCTACCGCGAGCGGCGCATGATCCGCGAGGGTGACCCCGAGTGGCGCGGCAAGGTCCCGTTCCGCCAGGAGGCCGTGCCGGTGCGCCGGGGCGACGCCGTGGTCGCGGTGCTGGCCCGCGACACAAATCTGTCCGCCGCACGGATGCCGAGCCCGCTGGAGCTGGCCTATCTGACGAGCGCCGGCGAGCTGCTGCAGATGGTGGCGGAGGGCACGTTCCCGTTCCCCGGCGGCGTGCCGGACCCCGAGCACGCGCCGCGGGTGGGCGACGGGTTGTTGCAGCTGGACCGCACGGGGCACGTCGTCTACGCCAGCCCCAATGCGCTGTCCGCCTATCGCCGCCTGGGCGTGGCGGGGGACCTGCTCGGTGCCCACCTCGGCCAGACCATCGCCCGGCTGGCCGCGGGCCGGGGGCAGCTCGACGAGCCGCGTGGGTCGGCCGCGCTGACGGCGGTCCTGCGCTTCCAGGAGCCGCGCGAGAGCGAGGTGGAGGGGCAGGGCACGACGGTGCTGCTCCGGGCGCTGCCGCTCGTGACGGCAGGCGAGCCGCGCGGCGCGCTTGTCCTGGTGCGCGACGTGACCGAGGTGCGTAGGCGCGACCGGCAGATCATGGGCATGGACGCGACGATCCGGGAGATCCACCACCGGGTGAAGAACAACCTGCAGACCGTCGCAGCTCTGCTCCGGTTGCAGTCCCGCCGGATGGGCGACCCGGCGGCCAGGGACGCGCTCGAGGTGTCGGTCCGGCGGGTGGCGTCGATCGCTGTCGTGCACGAGACGCTCTCGCAGTCCCTCGACGAGCTGGTCGACTTCGACGGCATCGCGGACAAGGTCCTCGCCATGTGCGCCGAGGTGGCCGCACCCGAGTCCAGCGTGGTGGTCGTGCGGACCGGGGACTTCGGGGTGCTCGACGGCGACGTTGCCACCCCGCTCGCCACGGTCCTGAACGAGCTCGTGCAGAACGCTATCGAGCACGCCGACGCCACCCGGGTCGACGTACGGGTGGAGCGCACCCCGGACGAGTGCGTGGTGTTCGTGGAAGACGACGGCAAGGGCCTGCCGCGCGGGTTCGACCTGTCGGCCTCGACCCGGCTCGGTCTGCAGATCGTCCAGGCGCTGGTTTCCGGCGAGTTGGCCGGCACGCTTGCGTTGTCGCCGCGCCAAGGCGGGGGTACGTCGGCCCGCCTCGCCGTCCCGCTCGGCTGAGGGCCGGCCGACTCGCTCAGGCGGTGGCCAGGTCAGGCAGAGCGGACGCGAATGCCGCGACGCTTGAGGGCGCGACGTTCGTCCTCGCTTGTGCCGCCCCAGACGCCGGCATCCTGCCCCGTCTCGATGGCCCAGGTCAGACAGTCCTGCACGACGGTGCACTGGCGGCAGACCTGCTTGGCCTGCTCGACCTGCACCTCTCCCGGGCCGGTGGTGCCGATCGGGAAGAACAACTCGGGGTCGTCGTCCCGGCAGAGCGCGTGGTGCCGCCAGTCCATCCGGTCCACTCCTTCGTTCTCGGCGCGCCGCGGGGGGCGGCGGACCTCGCTTGTGCCTCGCCGCTGCTGCGCTGCGGGGCTTTTGCGGGTGCTGCTACTTGCCAACAGGAAGCCTTGTCTAACGGAAGCAGCCTTGTGAATTGTTTCACGAGCGGCCAAAACCATCTCCCGGGACGATCGATGCCCCGGTCCCGAACGGCCTAAACGACGTTCGGCCAAGCGGCGCTTAGCCTCGCATCAGGGCGCCGGGCTGGCAAGCACAAGACCGCTGGCGGTTGCCTGCGCGGCTGTCGGTTTCGTCACGTCCGGCGCCATGCCCAGGGCGAACGCGTCATGTTGTGATCTGCGCCACAGGTC
>JANLPD010000565.1:0-4504 GCA_031367045.1 Frankiales bacterium
CGCGTCTCGTTAGGATGGCAAACAGGCACGTCATTTCTAGATTTATCGACATGTCGGACGCTGTAGTTGCCAGCGAATTGTCGACTAGAATTTCTCGCGGTTCACTTGAGAATGGCGTTACGGCGTCCCGGCAAGTAGGGCAGCGACGGGGCGCTGGCCGAACGGAGTTAGCCATTTCGCGGTTTGTCATGTTGTCGATAAGTTGGCAAACCGATTGCTCCCCCTATCAACCGACCGTTCCGGCGGCAAACCGCTGCTCGCTACAGGCCGACTGCGGAGAACAGCGCCGCCAGTTCCTCGCGGGTCAGCGCGCGGTGTTTCCCGACCCGTTGCGAGCCCAGTTGGACCGGCCCCACGGCGGTTCGTACGAGGCGTTGGACGGGGTGCCCGACGCTCTCGAGCATGCGGCGCACCACGTGCTTGCGACCCTCGTGGAGCACGAGTTCGAGCATGACCCGGTTGCCGGACGAGCTGACCAGACGGAACGAGTCAGCGTGAGCGATGCCGTCCTCAAGCTCCACACCAGCGCGAAGCGCGCGCCCTACGTCTCGTGCGATGGGTCCGATGACCTCCGCCAGATAGGTCTTGGGAACCTCGTAGGAGGGGTGAGTCAGGCGGTGGGCGAGCTCGCCGTCGTTCATGACGAGAAGCAGCCCCTCGGTCTCCAGGTCAAGCCGGCCGACATGGAAGACCCGGTCCCGGCGAGCCCGGAACACGTCGCCGACACACAGCCGACCCTCGGCGTCCTCCATCGCGGTGACCATGCCGAGCGGCTTGTTGAAGGCCAGGTAGGTCTTGTCACTCGCGGTCGTGATGCGCATGCCGTCTACGCGCACGACAGCCGACTCTGGATTGATCCGGCGGCCCTGCTCACGCACCACGTCGCCGTCGACGGAGACCCGCCCTTCGGCGATCAGCTCCTCGCTGGCACGTCGAGAAGCGACGCCCGCCGCCGCCAGTACCTTCTGGAGGCGAATACCTTCTTCAAGATTCATCTAAACCTCATGTTGAGAATGAGTCCAGCTCGACGTCTATGAGGTCGGGAAGGAGTGGAGCAAGGGACGGTAGTTGGTCCAGCGACTCAAGGCCGAGCCGCTCAAGAAGTAGCGGCGTGGTCCGGTAGAGCGTCCCAGTGGTGTCATCGTCCTGCCCTGCTTCGACCACGAGGCCACGCGCAACCAGTGTGCGCACCACTCCGTCGACGTTGACACCGCGAACAGCGCCAACCCGAACGCGCGTCACCGGCTGGCGGTAGGCGATCACCGCCAGCGTCTCCAGCGCCGCCTGCGTCAGCCGCGCCTGCTGGCCGTCCAGGACGAAGCGCTCCACGTAGGTGGCGCAGTCCTCCCGGGTGTAGAGCCGCCAGCCGCCGGCCACCGTCCGCAAGGTGAAGCCGCGACCCTGGGCGTCGTACTCAGCCGCAAGCTCGGTGAGGACCCCGAGGACCTCAGCGGTGGGTCGCTCGACGACCTGGGCGAGCGTCACGGCTGCGACAGGCTCGTCCGTCACCAGCAGGACCGCCTCGAGAGCCGCCTTGAGAGGGGGCCGCTCGGCACCCACCAGCGCCGGCCACCCGCTCTCCTGGCTCGCCTGGCCGCTCTCGGTCGGGCCAGTGGTGGGCGTATCTGTTGGCGCGCCGGCGCCCAGGTCGCTGGTGCGGACGTCCTGACCGGTCGGTGTGAGCTCCGGCAGATCCTGGTCATTGTCGGTCACTGCAGCTCCTCGTAGTCTGGACGACTGCGGGGGTCCGCCTGGCCGTCGTTGCTGCTCACAGCGCTCCCCCAGCCCACGGAGCGCCCTCGTGGGCCGCTCCCCTGCCCGGACCTGCGGGGCCCGCCGGCCCGACGGTCGCTTCCCCTTGGCTGGCATCGATGCCAGCGTCAGGTTCAGGTTCAGGTTCAGGTTCAGGTTCATCGTCCCACTCCGCACCCGCACGGTCGCCGGCGTCTTCGCCCGCCTCCTGGGAGCCGGTCCAGCGCACGTGTAGCTCCCCCAGTGCTTCGACTTGTTCGAACGCCACCAAGCCCTCGCGGTACAGCTCGAGCAAGCCCAGGAAACGCGCGACGACCTCGAGCGTGCCCTCGCAGTCGCCGGTCAGAGCGCGGAAGGAACCCCCGCCGGTCCGGCGGAGCCGCTCACGCATCAGCGCTGTCTGCTCGCGCACGCTCACGGTCCCGCCGTGGGCGTGGTCCACCAGCACCGTCGGCTCGATACGTGGCACCATCGCCTTAGCGGCCAGCGCGGCGAACTCCTGCGGCCCGAGCCCGAGCAGGACCTCAGGCAGCAGGCCGGCGTAGCGCGGCTCCAGCGAAACCTGTCGCGGGAAGCGCCTGGACTCGCCGGCGAGCAACTCGGCCAGATGAGCAGCCGCCTGCTTGTAGGCGCGGTATTGGAGCAGCCTCGCGAACAGCAGGTCGCGCGCCTCGAGCAGCGCCAGGTCCTCTTCGTCCTCCACCTCGGCCGACGGCAGGAGTCGGGCTGCCTTGAGGTCCAGGAGGGTAGCGGCGACCACGAGGAACTCGGTGGCCTGGCCGAGGTCCCAGTCGCGGCCAAGCGCACGGATGTGGGCGATGAAGTCGTCAGTGACCTTGGACAGGGCGATCTCGGTAACGTCCATCTGGTGCTTCGCGATCAGCCCCAGCAGCAGGTCGAACGGCCCCTCGAAGCCCTCCAGCGACACCGAGAAAGCCTGCGAAGGCGTCAGTTCTGCTGGCACAAACGCCGTCGCAAGCACGTCCGGCGACGCGCTTGGCGCGCCGGGACCCGGCTCAGCCACCGGTCGCAAGCCTGGCGAGCGGGGTCACGAAGGCATCGATGATGGCGTAGAGCAGCCCGGGGACCAGCAGCGACATGACGAGCAGGGCAAGGACGCCGAAGTTGCGCTCCTCGAGCTGGTACTCCGCCCGCTGCCACCCGCCCGAGCGCGGAGCGAGCCCGAACAGCAGCCGGCTGCCGGCCAGCGGTGGCAGCGGTAGCAGGCTCAAGATGCCGGTGCTGAGGAACACGACGCTGGACAGGAGCAGCGCTCGCTGTCCAAGCGAACCACCTCCTGTGCCGGCACGCAGCACGGCGGTGACCCGCGCGCCCCCCGTCGACACCTGGGAGCTGAGGTGCAGAGCAAGTAGCAGGAGCATCCCCACGCCGACAAGCGCGAGCCCACCCGTGAGTGCAATGGCGATAAGCGCGCCCTTACTACGGCGGGCAGGCAGGGCCACCGGGACTGACCAGCCGATGCCGCCCACCAGTGCGCCCAGCGCTCCATAGGGGTCGATGTGCCGGCGTGGGTCGGGACGCAAACGCCCTGTCAGCGCGATCTGACGATCGCCGGAGCGGGCGGCTACCAGGCTGGTGATCCAACCGTGCAGGGTGAGCGCGACCACAGTGGAGGCGAGCAGCAGCAGGAATGAGACAGGGTCACGGAGGGCGTAGAGCACCTCAGCGTCCGGACAGTCGGCGCACGAGCGTGCTCGCCTCGCCCTTCGCCTCGAAATCGGCCAGCACGATGGAGAGCGCCTCGCGGACGATGCGACCCCGGTCGACGGCGAGACCGTGCTCGGCGCGCAGCGTTAGTCGGGCCTGCTCGAGGTCGAGCAACTCCTCCTGGCTCACGTACACCGTGATCTTCTCGTCGTGCCGCTCACGACCGCTTGGTCGGCGCTCACCACTCGGGCGAGGACGACGGCGTACGCCGGTGTGGCGCACGCCGACTCCTCGTGGCTCCGCAGGCTCCGTCGACGCCTCGACCTGATACCCGACTGCCTGCGCCCCGAACCTCGCGGCCGGGTCAACTGGTCCTCGATCATGCTCCTCCGCAGCCAGTGCAACGCCCACGGTTAGCTCAGGAAGCGCCGCAGAAATTCGCTGAACGCGCTCGTCCGCTGGACCCGCGGAACTGCCGGTCAACTCGGCATGCTGCCCGTCGCCGTTGTCGCGTGCACTGCTGCGGCCGGCACCCGTAGAGCGGAACAGCTCGTCTGCACCTGGGAGGCGAGTGCGTCGGCTCACGGGGCCAGTACCTCCAGTGCCAGGTCACGGTAGGCCTGCGCACCGGCGGAGCTGGGCGCGTAGGTGGTGATCGGCTCGCCGGCAACGGTTGTTTCCGGGAAGCGGATGGTGCGGTTGATCACCGCGTGAAACACCTTGTCACCGAAAGCCTCGACGACACGGGCAAGCACCTCGCGACCATGCAGCGTTCGGGCGTCGTACATGGTTGCCAGAATTCCCTCAAGCTCCAGTTGAGGGTTAAGACGTTCTTGAATCTTCTGAATGGTCTGAATCAGTAGAGCTACACCTCGAAGAGCAAAAAACTCACACTCGAGCGGGATGATCACCCCGTGCGCGGCTGTGAGAGCGTTGACCGTCAGCAGGCCCAGTGATGGCTGGCAGTCGATGAGGATGATGTCGTAGTCGTCCAGGACCGGCCCGAGAGTGCGGAGCAGCGTCTGCTCGCGGGCCACCTCGTTCACCAGTTGGATCTCCGCCGCGGACAGGTCGATGTTGCTCG
>JANLPD010000157.1:0-2246 GCA_031367045.1 Frankiales bacterium
CGACCTGGTCAACGGCTGCTTGGCAGGCACTGTCACCACCGAGGCCCGTGCGCTCGACGCGACCGGCCTGGTCCAGTCCAACACGACCAGGACCATCGCGGCCAACAGCAGCGGTGTCTACACCCTGGTCAGCCACATGATCGCGGACCCCTCTGACAGCAGCAAGTCGCAGACGTTCAGCCTGCCCCTCACCAACGCGACCGTCGTCTCCAACGCCTCTTAGTACCTAGTCCGGTGGGGGACCTTGTCGGGCCCCCCACCGGACGTCCCGTTCCCAGACCTAGCTTCAGGAGTACCCAAGATGCGCGCCGGTGGGTGGATAGCAACCGCGAGCGGTGTCCTCGTCGTCTCTGCGACGGTCGTCGTCGGGGTCAACTCCTTCGCGCTGACCGGATCTCTCGGCTCCAGTGGTGGCACCACTTCTGCTACGCCGCTAGCCACTGCGACGGCCACCCCATGCAACAACGGGAACGCAAACAGCAACTGTCACCAGGGAAGTGACAACAAGACCTTCACCGTGACGGGCAGCGTGACCCAGCTCGTTCCCGGTGCCCTGCGGACGCTCTCGTTGAGCGTCAAGAACAACGCCTCTCAGGCGATCAACGTCCGGACCCTGACCGTGAAGGCCGCCGACGCGCGTAACGCTCTCGGCGTCGTGCTGTGCCCCGCGTCCAACCTGCTGCTCGGCACCTCTGGGACGCCGGGCAGCGGCAGCATCTCGCCGACCGGTCTGCAGATCGCAGGTGGCGCCACGACGACTGGGATCAGGGTCCCGGTGCGGCTGGCCGCCGCTGCTGGCAACGGCTGCAAGAGCGTCACCTGGCAGCTCACCTACACCGGATCGGCGGACCAGGCATGAGCCGCGGCCGCGTTCTCGTCACCACGGGTCTCGTGGGAAGCGTTCTCGGCATCACCGCCATGGCCGCTTCGGCGTCCTGGTCGGGCCACGCCAACGGCTCGGCAACTGCTCAGTCCACAACGATCGACCCGCCAAGCTCGGTCGCGGTCGGCACCCCAACGCCTTCGTCCGTGACTGTTACGCCATCAGGCGGAGGCGGCCACGGACTGTCTGCATCCGGCGTGGGCTACGTCATCACCCGCACAGAGGCTGCCACCCCAGCGACTGCCTGCACCATTGCTGCCGGCGGCGCCAGCTGCAACGACACCACCGCGACGCCCGGACATACCTACCAGTACTCGGCGGTCGCCAACTACAAGGCACCGGTGACCGGCACCGTGGTCTCCTGGACGAGCGCCTCGACCAACGCAACCGGAACGACCACGATCCCCCTTGCGCTGGTGGTGTCCACGCCGGACCTGCTCACCGCCGATGACTCGGGATCATCGAGCACGGACGACATCACAAAGGTCACCACCCCGCGCTTCACCGGAACGGCCACCTCCGGCGCGACGGTCAACATCTTCGACGGCGCGACGCAGGTCGGCACAGGCACTGCGACTGGCGGCACCTACACCATCACCGTGTCGGCGCTGTCCTCCAGTGGCGCCACCGGCTCGGTGCACACGATCAGCGCCAAGGTCACGAACGGGACCAGCACGGTGAGCTCGCCTGGCAGCCTGTCGGTCACCGTGGACACGACCGGTCCCTCGGGGAGCAGCATCGCGTTCACGCCGTCGGGGACGCCGGTTGGTGTCGTGAGCTCCGGTGACCGGATCGCCTTCACGTTCACCGAGCCGCCGACACCTGGCACCCTGATCTCCGGCTGGAATGGCACCGGGACGCAGTCGATCACAGTCACCCTGAGAGACGGGGGCGGCTCCAACGACACCATGACATTCGGGAGCCTCACTGTTGGCAGCCTGGACCTAGGGGCCAAGAACTACATCGCAACCGCAACCGCAACCGCCACCGCTTCGGTCACCATGAGCGCAAGCACCGTCACTGTGACGCTCACGTCCAGCCCGACCGGGGCCACGCAGGGTGGTAATGGAAATAACAAGTCGACCGCAACCTGGACCTCACCGACTGCCATCACCGACGCAGCGGGTAACCCGGGCGTCTCGACCAGGGCGACCACAAATGTTCAGCTCTTCTAGGGACTCGACGACTAGGCGCAGGTAAGGCTCGCAAGGGCAGCTGACCTACCAACCTCCGCAGTACGCAGACCTCAGAGCACGCGCAGCACCGCCGCCGTTGCGGCAGCGGCCACGACGACAACGAGGAACGGGGCTCGGAGCAGCAACGCCACCGCCGCGACCGCGAGGCCGGCCGACCGCGCGTCGAG
>JANLPD010000177.1:0-2474 GCA_031367045.1 Frankiales bacterium
GCCGGAAGCGTCCAGTACGGACACAAGCAGTCGCCTCCCACTGGGCGGAATGAGCGCACGCTCATCGACATGTCCGGTAGTTTCCGCCGTCCCGAAAGCGGAAGGGTCAGCGGTGCACGTGACCGACACTCACCGGCCGCCCTGATCGCCCCATACCCGATCCTTGCTGGGAGTTCTTCATCGTCGATGACAAGGGCGGCGATCGAGCCGCCAGTCCCCAACAACTTGATCACGCGCACGCCGGTCGCGCGCTTGCGCGCGCCAGGTGGGCAGCGCTCGTGCGCTCGTGCCTAGGCCGCAGTGTCGAGAAACCACGCGTCAGCTTCGACCTTGGGGTGAGTGCGGCCACAACGGCCCGTTTCGAGAGAGGATGAAGCCATGCGATACATGCTCCTGCAGGCCTACGGAGGCGTCGAGCTCGAGGGCTGCGTGCCCATGACCGAGTGGGCGCCCAAAGACGTGAGGGCCCACATCGACTTCCAGCACGCCCTGAACGCCGAGCTGCTGGACAGCGGCGAGCTGGTCGACGCGCAGGGCCTCGCCGGCCCGGACGTCGCGAAGTTCGTGGTGTCCGACGGCGTCAACCCGCCGAAAATCATCGACGGGCCCTACCCGGAGTCGAAGGAGCTGCTGGCGGGCTACCGGCTGGTCGACGTCGACAGCCTCAACCGCGCTCTTGAGATCGCCGCGCGCTCGTCGGCCGCACCCGGCCCGGGCGGTGTGCCGATCCAGCAGCAGATCGAGGTACGACAGGTGCTGGGCGCGCCTGATCCCGAGGTGTGACCCCTGCCGAGCTCGAGGGCCTGCTGCGCGAGCTCGCGCCGCAAGCCCTCGGCGCGGTGGCCCGCAGGTACGGCGAGTTCGCGGATGCCGAGGACGCGGTGCAGGAAGCGCTCGTCACCGCCGCCGTAGAATGGCCGGCGGTGCTGCCCGACAGACCCCTGTCATGGCTCATCACGGTGGCCTCCCGCCGGCTCGTCGACGAGTACCGCCGCACGGATGCCCGCCGACGGCGCGAGGAGCTCGCCGCCTCGCTCTCGATCCACCAGGTAGAGACGGTGCCCTGGTCGGACGACTCGCTCGTGATGCTCTTCCTCTGCTGCGACGACACGCTGTCGTCGACGCTGTCGATCCCGCTCACGCTGCGTGCGGTCGCCGGCCTCACGACTCGCCAGATCGCCGCCGCCTACCTCGTGCCCGAGGCAACGATGGCGCAGCGCATCAGCCGGGCGAAGGCCAAGCTGCGGGGCCGCCGGTTCGAGCTGCCGGCCGACCCGGCCGTGCGCCTTCGCTCGGTGTGCGAGGTCCTGTACCTGCTCTTCAACGAGGGTTACACCTCCTCGAGTGGTCCGGACCTGTCGCGCGCCGACCTCGCCGGCGAGGCGATTCGGCTGGCCCGGATGCTGCAGGGCCAGGCCCTGGACGACCCCGAGGTCGGGGGTCTGCTCGCCCTGATGCTCCTCACCGAGGCCCGTCGGCCGGCCCGCGCTTCCGCGGACGGCGCCCTCGTGCCGCTGACCCAGCAGGACCGCTCGCTGTGGGACCGTGCGCTCATCAGCGAAGGGCTGCAGCTGCTCAACGCGACCCTTGCCAGCCGCCGCATCGGCGAGTACCAGCTGCTCGCCTCGATCGCTGCGCTCCATGACGAGGCCACGTCGTACGCCTCGACCCGCTGGACCGAGATCGCGAAGGCGTACACAAGACTGGAGTCCTTGACGGGCAACCCGATGGTGCGCCTCAACCGTGCCGTCGCGGTCGCGATGGTGGACGGACCTGCCGCAGGCCTCGCGCTCCTCGACGGGCTCGAGCTGCACGACTCCCACCGGCTGGACGCCGTCCGCGCACACCTGCTCGAAGGCACCGGTGACCTCGCGGCAGCGGCCCACTGCTACGCCGCGTCCGCGGCTCGCACCGACAACGCACGCGAGCGCGACTACCTCGTCGAACAGGCGGCGCGGGTGAGCGCGATCGGTTTGCCTTCCTTGGGAAGCCCACCAATATCAGAAAGCGACTGCGCTGTCCGGCGCATAGCCGGTTCAGACGGTAGCCGCATCACACCGACACGACCCGGATGTGCGGCGGACCTTCGGTGAGGGCCGGTAGGTCGTTGGGGTCGCTGGTCAGGATGATTGTTGGCTGCCCGAGCCGGATCGCCGTTGTCGCGACGAGCGCATCGACCGTGTCAGTCCGCTTGGAGCGTCCCAGCAACCGGCCAGTCCCGGTGCGGCTCCTGGGCACTGCGTGGGGCAGGCTAGGGAGAAGCGGTGAGGGCGAACCAACGAACATGTTGCCGCGGCACGAATACGAGGGAGAACTGTGGAAACGATCGATCTCGGCGGGCTGGCCGTCTCCGCGCAGGGCTTGGGCTGCATGGGTATGAGCGAGTGGTACGGCCCGACGGACTGGGATTCGTCGGTCGCGACGATCTGGCGGGCGCTCGAGCTGGGCGTGACGTTCCTGGACACCGCCAACGT
>JANLPD010000222.1:0-2266 GCA_031367045.1 Frankiales bacterium
CGCCGCCATCGTGCATCTGCATGCGCGCGACCCGAAGGACGGCCGACCGACGCAGGACCCAAAATACTTTCGTGAGTTCGCGCCCGACATTGCGAGCCGCTCCGACGTGGTGACCAGCCATCGCGGGTCCCGGCCGGCGGAGCGCGCCTCCTGCTCGGTGCCGAAACCGGCCGCCTTGACGAGGCTGGCAACAGTGGCCGACGAGGCCACGGAGGTGACCCTGGCGGCCTCGGCCCCGGCCAGCGCCTCTGCGGCGGCGCTCGCGGCGTCGGCCAGGGTGGACAGGTCACGGCGGCGCGCGGCGAGCTCGACTCCCTCGCCCAGCTCGGCCAGCAGCCGGGCCCGCAGCACCGCAGCATCGCTGTGGGCCTCGACGCCGCGCTTGCGCAGCTCGTGCTCGCGGGTCTCCAGGCGGGCCACCTCGCCGGCCCAGTGCTCGGTTTCGGCCTGCAGCGAGGCAAGCTGGGCGGCCACGAGAAACCCTGCTGACGCTGCGGCCTCGAGCACGTCGACCCGCGCAGCGAGCAGGTCGAAGGCCAGCGTCGGGGCAGTGAGCCGCGCCCGTACGCCGGTGCGCCGCTCACCGAGCGCGGCCAGCTCGAGGTCCAGCGCGCGGTGTGCGGTTTCGGTGTCGGTGGCCCGCTGCTCGGCCGCCCGCTCCACGTCTTTGCTGAGGTGGTCGGCCTGCAGCTCGGCGACGTCTGGGTGGACGGTCGCGCCGCACACCGGGCAGGGCGCCTCGTCGACCAGGGTGGCAGCCAGCTCGGCGATGATCGCGTCGACCCGCTGGTTGCGGATGTCCGTCGCCTCTCGGCGTGCCTGGGCGGCGACCGACCCGGCCTCGGCGACCTGAGCGGCGAGCCCGTCGCGCGCCGCATCCAGACCGGTGGCCTCGTCCCGCAGGGCCAGCTGCGCGGTCGCCTGGTCACGCTCGAGCCGCACTGAAGGCAGCAGCCGCTCGGCCTCCAGCGCCGCGCGCGCCTGCCCCTCGGCAGCTTCGCGGGCAACAGGGACGCCGGCCAGCGACTGCTGCACCGTGGCCAGCTCGACGAGGAGGCGATCGGCCGCCAGCGCGCTGCTGCTGGCCATCTGCTCCACCTCCTCGGCGCGGTGGACGACCTCGGTAAGCGACCCCAGCCGGCCGACCTCGGTGTGCAGCTGGGCCGCGAACCCCCGCAACGAGGCCTCCCCCGCCGCCGGAGCCGCCCCGGCCCCGACTGTGGTCACGAGCAGCAGGTCGAGCGTGGACAACGCGCCCTCGGCCGTGCGATCACGGTCGGCCAGCGCCTCCAACACCAAGGCGTGCCCGTCGAACGCGACCTGCACGGGACGGGCCCGCTCCGCGGCGTCGCGGACTGCGCGCAGCGCCGTCACCTCGGCGGACTGCTCCTGCAGCAACGCGAGCTCGGTCTCGGCAGTACGTCTGGCCTGTTGACGCAAAGCAGTCTGCTCGGCGTCGGCGAGCGCCCGCTCGGCGTCGCCACGGGCCCGCTGCCACCTCGTGGCGTCGGCAGCCGCCGTGGCGCGAGCCTTCCCGGCGCCCTCGGCCAACGCGGCGGCCCAGCCGGCGGCAGCCTCTAGGTCCTCCGGCAGCGGGACCCCGGCCTCCTGCGAGAGGCGCGCTCCAGCCAGGCGGAGCTCGGTGGACGCGGCCGCGACAGCTTCGACCGCACTGGTCGCGCGGTCGGCCAGCCAGCGCTCGACATGCTCGAAGCGGTGCACGTGGAAAAGCTGTTTGAGCAGCTTCTCCCGCTCCTTGTGGTCGGCCTGCAGGAACGCAGCGAAGCGACCTTGCGGGAGGATGACCACCTGGAAGAACTGCGCGGCGTCCATGCCGAGCAAGCGGCCGATCTCCAGACCCACATCCTCCGGCCGCTGCGCCAGCGGCCGCCACGCCCTGCCGTCCCAGCTCTCCAGCAGCGCCGTGGGGTTCTCGATCACGACCCCGTCGCCGCGCCTCTTGGGCCGGGTCTGCGTCGGCGTCCGGGTCACCCGAAGCCGGCGTCCACGGGCACTGAACTCCAGCCGCACCCGCGCCGTCGCAGTGGCCGGCGCGTGATGGGAGCGCAGGTCGTCGCGCGCCTTGTGCCGCTCCCCCGGCACCACCCCATAAAGCGCGAACCCAAGGGCGTCGAGCAGTGTGGTCTTGCCGCCGCCGGTGTCGCCGCAGAGCAGCACCAACCCGCTCTGGCCGATCTCGTCGAGGTCGAGCCGCACCTCGCCCGGGAACGCACCAAACGCCTCAAGCTCCAGCAGGTGGGGGCGC
>JANLPD010000234.1:0-11026 GCA_031367045.1 Frankiales bacterium
TGCTGATCGCCCTGCTGTGGTCGTCCGGGCGCGTGATGCAGTGGTTGAGCAGCCGACCCTGCGGGACCAGCTTCCCAGCAAGGAAAGCGGCGTACGACGCGAGCTGAGCGATCCCGATGTGCTCCGTCAGGCCGATGCTGCTGACGGCGTCGAAGCCCGTCTCGGCCACGTCCCGGTAGTCCTGGTGACGGATCTCGACCTGGTCGGCGAGTCCCGCCTCTACGACGGCTTTTTGCCCCCACTCCGCCTGCCGACGGGACAACGTGACGGCGACGACCTCGACGCCGTGCTCGCGCGCGGCGTGCAGCGCCATGCCGCCCCAGCCGCAGCCGACGTCGAGCAGCCGCATGCCGGGCCGCAGGGCGAGCTTGCGCGAGACCAGCTCGAACTTCGCAGCCTGGGCCTGCCCAAGCGACGCCTCGACGGTCGGGTAGAGGGCGCACGTGTAGGCCATCGTGGAGCCGAGCACCCACTCGTAGAAGCGGTTGCTCACGTCGTAGTGATGGCTGATCGACATCGCGTCGCGGCCTCGGGTGTGCCGTCGAAGGCCGGACAGGTAGCGCTTGGCCCCGACCTCCTGCGGCGGCGGCTCCACCCACTGCAGGGCCGCCGGCCCGATCGAGTGCAGGATCTCCATGCGCTGCGACCAGGTCAGCTCGCTGAACTTCTGCTTGGCCAGTGTCTTCAGCACCGTGTAGTGGTCCGGCGCGTGCACGTCGAGCTCGCCCGAGATGTAGGCGCGAGCCAAGCCGAGCTCACCGGGCGCGCTGACGAGGTGCGACAGGGCCATCGAGCTGTTCACCACGAGCCGCACGTCGGCGTCGACGGGACCCGCGGCGCTCCCGTCGTACGCCTCGATGCGCACGGGCGCACCAAGGACGTGGGCGAGGGCCCGGGCGACCGGGATCCGGTTCATGAGCAGCTCCTCAGTTCCCGCGCACACACTTGCTGTAGAGGTCGAGCAGCCGGCCCGCTCCGTCGTACTCCTTTTTCAGGACGTCGTAGGTCGGGCCGTTGTAGAGGCGCCAGAACTCCGTCTCCTCGTAAAAGGAGGTGGAGTACAGCGACTTGCGGCCGCCGAGGTCCTCGACGAGCCGCTCGATGAGCCGGTTGCGGGTGCCGTCGGCCTCGCCAGGCTCGAGGGGGACGGACGACCAGAAGCCGATGTTGACGTAGAGCGTGGAGGGGTCCAGCCGGCAGAGCTCCCAGGCGACGTCCGGGTCGCGCTGCTTCAGGGGGCAGAACCAGACCGGCTCGACCGGGATCTCGCGGGCGAAGACCGCCATAAAGTCCGCCAGCCGTGACACCGGGATCTCGACGTCCTGCACGACGTCCTCGCGCGACGGCAGGCCCTTGCGCAGGTCCCAGCGGGTCTTCCAACGGTGCCGCTTCTCAAAGGCCACGAGCCGCCAGTAGACGTCGCTGCGCAGGTAGCGCTTCGGGATCCAGCGGCGGACCGCCGGGTTCTGCACCCCGAAGGCACGCGAGCACCAGAACCAGTCGGTGTCCCAGCGCCACAGGTAGTCGCGGACCGTCAGGTAGTCCTCCGTCCGCGACCCAACGGACCGGTAGTAGACGGCCATCCCGGTGTAGTCCGAGAGGTACGGCGCAGTCGTGGACCAACTGCCCAGCGTCACCCGCACGTCCGCAGGCGAGAACCAGGTGCCGTCGACGAACTGCACCGGCTCGCCGTCGTACGCACCCGCGGCACAAACCTGCTCGAAGAGGGCGGCCGCCTCCTCGACCGAGGCGCAGCGCAGGTGGCGCAGGTGCACGAACTGCTGGACCGGTTCGAGCTCGATCCGCAGCCGCAGTGCGTAGCCGAGAGTGCCGTAGGAGTTGGGGAAACCGTAGAACAGGTCGCTGTGCTGGCTAGGGCTGCAGGTGACGACGCGGCCGTCCCCTGTGAGCACGTCCATCTCGACGACCGACTCGTGCGGCACGCCGCTGCGAAAACTCGAGGACTCGATGCCCAGGCCGGTGACAGCGCCGCCGAGCGTGATCGTCTTGAGCTGCGGGACCACCAGCGGCATCAGCCCGTGCGGGAGGACCGCGTCGACGAGGGCCTCATACGTCGTCATGGCGAGCACGTCGGCCGTGCGCGCGTCGACGTCGACGGACAGCACCCCGGAAAAGGCGCTGACGTCCAGGCCGGGCCCCGCCGAGGCGGTCCGGCTGCGGAACAGGTTCGAGGTCTTCTTGGCGAGCCGCACGGGGGCGCCGGCGGGGAGCGCGGCGTACTCCGCCTGCAGTGCCCGCACCGCCTCCTCGTACACCGTCCTTCGCCTCCCCGGGTCTTTGTTCAGGAACCCTACGACGGAACCGGTCGTTGATCGTCGCCGGGCGGTCCGAACAAGGGAAGGCGTGGGGTGGTCACCGGGTTGCCGCCTGTAGGACCGACCTACGCAGAGGAGCTACATGAGCACCACGATGACCCGACCGGCCACCGCCAGCGGCACCTTCGCCCTCGGCAGTGACCTGACCGTCAACCGGCTGGGCTTCGGCGCGATGCGCATCACCGGCGCCGGCATCTGGGGTCCGCCGAAGGACCACAGCGCAGCCGTGGCCGTCCTTCGCCGGGCCGTCGAGCTCGGCGTCGACTTCATCGACACCGCCGACAGCTACGGCCCCTTTGTCTCCGAAGACCTCATCCGTGAGGCCCTGCACCCGTACGACGGGGTCGTCATCGCGACCAAAGGTGGCCTGACCCGCAGCGGGCCCGATGCGTGGGAGCCGGTCGGCCGGCCGGAGTACCTGCGCCAGTGCGTCGAGATGTCATTGCGGCGCCTCGGCGTCGAGCAGATCGCCCTGTGGCAGCTGCACCGGATCGACAGCAAGGTGCCCGTCGAGGAGTCCCTCGGCGCCGTCAAGAAGCTGCAGGAAGCAGGCAAGATCAAGCACATCGGCCTGTCCGAGGTCACCGTCGCCGAGATCGAGCAGGCCCGCAAGATTGTCGACGTCGTCAGCGTGCAGAACCTCTACAACCTGGGCAACCGCCAATCCGAAGAGGTCCTGAGCTACTGCGAGGCCGAGGGAATCGGCTTCATCCCGTGGTTCCCCGTCGCAGCCGGCCGCCTGGCCAGGCCAGGTGGCGTCCTGGACGAGATCGCCAAAGAGCACAGCGCCACCCACGCGCAGCTCGCGCTGGCCTGGCTGCTCCGGCGCTCCCCCGTGATCCTGCCCATCCCCGGCACCAGCTCGGTGGCCCACCTCGAGGAGAACGTCGCCGCGGCCGAGGTCGAGCTGACGGACGCGGAGTACGACGCACTGACCGCGCTCGCTTGACGGCTGCCACCGCCTGCCTCGCTCCGCTCGCCCGCCCACCGCTCGCCTCCGCCCTAGGCTGGAGACATGGCGCAGCTGAGGGTCGGACTCGCGCAGGTCGACAGCACAGTGGGCGACCTGGCGGGCAACGCCGACGCGGTCAGCAGCTGGACCGCCCAGGCGCTCGAGCGAGGCTGCCACGCGGTGGTTTTCCCCGAGATGATGCTGACCGGCTACCCGCCGGAAGACCTGGTCCTGCGGTCCTCCTTCGTGCAGGCCAGCCTGGACGCCCTGGCCGTGCTTGCGTGGCGACTCGCCCAGGAGGGCGCCGGTGATATCGCCGTCGTGGTCGGCTACTGCGGCCGGAGCGAGAAGGGCGTCACGACAGTCGGGCGCCCAGCCGGCGAGCCGCAAAACGCAGCTGCCGTGCTGCACGGCGGGGCCGTGGTGGCCCGCTACGCCAAGCACCACCTGCCCAACTACGGCGTCTTCGACGAGTTCCGCTACTTCGTGCGCGGCGACCGGTTCCCGGTGGTGCGCGTGCACGGCGTCGACGTCGGGCTGGTGATCTGCGAGGACCTGTGGCAGGAGGGCGGGCCGGTCACGGTGGCTCGGTCGGCCGGTGTCGGGCTGCTGCTCTGCCTGAACGGCTCTCCCTACGAGCGGGGCAAGGACGACGTCCGCGGCGCCCTCGTGGCGCGCCGCGCTGTCGAGGGCGATGCGGCGCTGGCCTACGTCAATACGGTCGGCGGCCAGGACGAGCTGGTCTTTGACGGGGACTCCCTCGTCGTCGACGCGGCCGGCAGCATCATCGCCCGGGCCCCCCTGTTCGAGGAGGGCCTGATGGTCGTCGACCTCGACCTGCCCGCTGCCACCCTGCAGACCACCGGCGCGGTGGACGCGCAGGACGGTACCCAGATGGTCGTCGAGCACATCGTCCTGGGCGACCGCCCGGTCCCGGCGTACGACCCCATCACCCCCGGCGTCACCGAGAGCCTGGTGGACGAGGCCGAGGTGTGGGGCGCAGTGGTGACCGCCACCCGCGACTACGTGCACAAAAACGGCTTCCGCTCCGTCGTGCTCGGACTATCGGGTGGCATCGACTCGGCCGTGGTCGCGACCATCGCTGCCGATGCCCTGGGCCCGGCGGTCGTGCATGTGGTGGCCATGCCGTCGCAGCACTCCAGCAACCACTCCATCTCTGACGCCGAGGACCTTGCGGAGCGCCAGGGCCTGGCGTGGCAGCTCGTCCCGATCGCACCGATGGTTGCGGCCTACCAGGACAGCGTCGAGCTGCACGGTCTTGCCGTTGAGAACCTGCAGGCGCGGGTGCGGGGAACGCTGCTGATGGCGCTGTCCAACGAGCACGGTCACCTCGTGCTGACGACCGGCAACAAGAGCGAGCTGGCGACCGGGTTCTCAACGCTGTACGGCGACAGCGCCGGCGGTTTCGCCCCCATCAAGGACGTACCCAAGTCCCTGGTGTGGCGGCTGGCCCGCTGGCGCAATGCCCTTGCTGAGTCGCGCGGCGAGGCGCCCCCGATCCCGGAGAACAGCATCGACAAACCGCCGTCGGCCGAGCTGGCACCGGGGCAGCTGGACAGCGACCGGCTGCCGTCCTACGACGTGCTCGACGCGCTGCTCGACGACTACATCGAAGGCGACCTCGGCCGCGAGGCGCTCCTCGCCGCCGGCCACGACCCGGCGACCGTCGACCGGGTCGTGAAGCTGGTGGACACCGCGGAATACAAGCGCCGGCAGTACCCCCCGGGACCGAAGATCACCTCACGCGCCTTCGGCCGGGACCGCCGGCTGCCGATCACCTCGCGGTGGAGCGAGGCCTGAGCCGGCGACAGCCAGCCCTGGCAGGTAGCGCAGGACGATGACGGCGCCGAGCAGGGCGACCAGCGCGGAGACTGCGGCGGTGGTCTGCATCGCCGCCACAAAGGCGTCACGGGCGGCGTCGGCCAGCCGCACGCCCGCCTCCCCTGGCAACCTCGCGGCGACGGCGAGAGCACCTCCGACCGACTCCGACGCCGTTCCCCGTAGCGGTTCCGGGAGCTGCTGCACCACCACCTCCACGTGCGAGCGGTACGACGACGCGAGCACCGCGCCCAGGACGGCGACGCCCAGCGCCCCGCCGACCTGACGGACGGTGTTGTTGACCGATGAGCCCGCACCGACGCGGTCCCGCGACAGGGTGGCCATCATCGACTCGGTGGCCGGGGCGACGACGTGGGCCAGGCCGGTTCCCAGGAGCAGCAGCAGGAGCAGCACGAACAGAAGCGGCGTCTGCGCATCGACGAAGAGGTAGCCCCCGAAGGCCAGCGCGACGGTGAGCAGGCCGCCGGCGCAGACGCGCTTGGCGCCGTACTCCTTGACCAGGCGCGCGCTGCGCGGCGCGAACGTCATGAGCGCCAGCGAGATCGGCAGGAAGGTCAAACCGGCCTGCAGCGGCGTGAAACCGCGGGCGTACTGCAGGTAGAAGGTGAGGTAGAACGTCGCGCCGAACAGCGCGAAGAAAGCCAGGGTGATCGCTGCGTAGGCCGCCAACAAGGCCGGGTTGCCAAGAAGCGCAAGGTCCAGCGCCGGGTCGTCGCTGCGGCACTGCCACCAGCCGGATACGGCGAGAACAGCGACGCCACCGAGCAGCGGGATGAGCACGGGAGCGCCGGCCCATTGGCTCGTCTCGCCGCCTTTGCTGATCCCGTAGACGACGGCGACCAGGCCGACGATCGACAGCACGACGCCGAGCAGGTCGAGCCTGCCGGGAGCGGGGTGCCTGCTCTCCGGCACCAGCCGGCCGATCGCCACCACACTGAAGAGCACGACGGGGACGTTGACGGCAAGGACCGACCCCCACCAGAAGTGGGTGAGCAGCAACCCTCCGGCGATTGGCCCGACAACGACGGCGACCCCGGTGGCCCCGGCCCAGACAGCCAGGGCACGGCCCCGCTCGGCCGGCCCGAAGACGTTGCCGATGATGGACAGCGTGCTTGGCACGACGGCTGCGGCCCCCACGCCCATGAGAGCTCGCCCGACGATGAGCAGGTCGGGCGTCGCGGCGAAGGCCGACAGGGCAGAGGCCACCCCGAAGATGGCGAGCCCCCAGACAAGCACGCGGCGATGGCCGTAGCGGTCCCCAACGAGCCGACCTGTGAGCAGCAGTCCCGCCAAGAGCAGCGTGTAGGCATTGAGGGCCCACGCGAGCTGGGTCTGGGTGGCGCCGAGGCCCTGCTGGATCGGCTTGAGCGCAACGGTCAAGACGCTGTTGTCGAGGACGACGACGAGCATCGGCGCGACCATCGTCGCCAGGACCCACCAACGCCGGTCGTGAACGCCACGCTCACCCACGCCGATCACTCCTTCGCAGGTGAATTGCGCCACAGTGTCTTGCGCAACTGCCTCCGCGTGCCACGCTTGGCCAGACCCGGGGACGCGTTGGCGCGCCTCGAGGCAGCCCAGGAGGCACCCGATGGCCGATAACGAGCTCCCCTCGCTGTACGCCGGCGTGACGACGCGACGCGTCACCACCCACGACCTGCAGCTTGCCAAGGACCGCGGCGAGAAGTGGGCCATGCTCACGTCGTACGACTGCCTCACTGCGGCCCTGTTCGACGAGGCCGGCATACCGGCGCTGCTGGTCGGCGACTCGGCCGGTAACAACGTCCTGGGCTACGAGAGCACCGTGCCCGTGACGATGGATGAGATGGTGCCGCTCGTCCGCGCCGTGGCCCGGTCCACGACACGGTCGCTCGTCGTCGCCGACCTGCCGTTCGGCAGCTACCAGGGGTCCCCCGAGCAGGCACTGGCCAACGGCGTGCGGTTCCTGCAGGCCGGTGCGCAGGCCGTCAAGCTCGAAGGCGGCCGTCGCGTTGCGCCGCAGGTCGAGCTGCTCGTCGACTCCGGCATCCCCGTCATGGGACACCTCGGCCTGACCCCGCAGAGCGTCAACACCCTTGGCGGCTATCGGGTGCAGGGTCGCGGCGAGGACGGCGACCGGCTGCTCGAGGACGCCCTCGCGCTGCAGGCGGCGGGCGCCTTCGCCATCGTGCTCGAGGTGGTGCCGTCCGACCTGGCCAGCCTCGTCAGCAAGGAGCTCGACATCCCGACGGTCGGCATCGGCGCCGGCGCCGGCACCGACGCCCAAGTCCTTGTCTGGACCGACCTGGCCGGCCTCACCCCTGGCCCCGGTCCGAAGTTCCTCAAGCGCTACGCCGACCTGCGCACGATCCTCACCGGCGCCGTCACGGCGTACGCCGACGACGTCCGTGTCGGCAGCTATCCGGGCCCGGAGCACGGCTACCTCTGATCGGCCGCCTTCTGGGCCGCCGTCTCGCGCTCTGGGATGTCGAGGTCGATGTCGACGTTGACGACGACCTCGCCAGTGCCCCGGCGCACCAGCACAACTTCGGCGCTCTGGCCGGTCGGGTTGCTCTCGCGGTGAACGGTCCGGGCCGGCACGTGCACGAAGTCGCCGACATCACCCTGCACAATTGCACCATCTGCCGTCTCCACCCGGAAGGCTCCGCGGACGACGTAGGCGATCGTGTCGTGCTCACCGTGGTGGTGCCAGCCGCTGGTCGCGCCGGGTTCGGTCTTCACCAGGCCGGACCAGACGTCGTCGAGCACGATTGCTTCGAACCGTGTCATGCCGGGCGTCGACTGCCCCGGCGCCAGGTCCCCGGCGGCGACCTTGTCGATGGGCAGGCTCATAAGGCGGATCCTAGCTGCGCAAGGAGCACCCCCCGGGCCTCGGCCAGCGACGGGCCGTACCAGGTGAGGTGCCGCCCACTGACGCATGCCGAGGGTGCGTGGAACGCCTCGGGGCCGTCGCTCGGGGAGAAAGCGTAGGGCTCGTCCGGCAGCACCACCAGCTCATGCGCCGGGAGGCTGGCCAGGTCGACCTTGGGGTAGCGCTCCGGGTGGTCGGCCAGCACATTGTCGACGCCAAGGCGAGCCAGCACGTCGCCGGTAAAGGTGCCCTGGCCGACAGCCATCCAGGGCCGTCGCCAGATCGGGATGACGGCCGGGCGACGCGGTCCCGTCCACGGCTCGCGCCAGGCGGCATCGGCCTCGTCCAGCCAGGGCGGCCGGTCCAGCCCGCAAGCGGAGAGCATCCGGTCGAGACAGGTGAGCGCCTCCTCCACGGTGGTCGGCGACGTCACCCAGACCGCAAGACCGGCGGCCCGCAACGCCGCCAGGTCGGGCTCGCGGTTCTCCTCCTCGTTGGCGAGCACGAGGTCGGGCCACAAGGCGATCACCGCCTCGACATCAGGGTTCTTGGTGCCGCGGATTCGCGTGACGTCGAGGTCGACCGGGTGGCTGCACCAGTCGGTCGCGCCGACCAGGAGCCCGGGTGCGGTCGCCGCCACCGATTCGGTGAGGGAGGGCACCAGCGACACGACCCTTGCCACGGACGAGGGCACCGGCACCGGCGTACCCGTGTCGTCCTGCCTCCACGTGGTCGGTCGTGGGCGGCTCGAGCTGGTGGGCATGGCCACCATCCTGGCAGTCCTGGTGCCCGGCCCGGCCGGTGTCGGCCCGCCGTTAGCTCTCCGCTAGCCCGCCGTCGGCCTGCCGTTAGCCCCCCACAAACGGCTGGACCTTGCGGCGCGGTCCTGTCACGGTGCCTTCTCGTGGCTGACCATCAGGACGCGGACTCCGCTCCCAGCCGGGCCGGGGTCGACCCCCTTGCGCTCGCCGACCTTCCCTCCGCGCGTGGCCTGCGATCGTTCGCCATCGACCTGGGCCCGCTGCGCCGCCACCGTGACTTCCGGCTGCTGTTCATCGGGCAGGGGACGTCCTTCCTCGGCAGCATGATCACCTACGTCGCGATTCCCTACCAGATCTACGCTCTCACCAGGAGCTCGCTCCTGGTCGGTTTGCTCGGGCTGGTCGAGTTCGTCGCCGTCGTGTCGACGGCCTTCGTGGGTGGCGCGCTCGCCGACGCTGTCGACCGCCGTCGCATGGTGCGGCTGACAGAGGCGGCCCTGATGTCTTGCTCTGCCCTCCTTGTCGTGAACGCCCTGGTGTCCTCGCCCCAGGTTTGGGCGTTGTTTCTGCTGGCCGGCCTGGCGACGGTCTTCGACGCGTTGCAGCGCCCCAGCCTGGACGCGCTGCTGCCCCGGCTGGTGGAAAGGAAAGAACTGCTCGCAGCTGGCGCCTTGTCCAGCCTGCGCCTCAACGTCGGCATGCTTGCCGGCCCAGCCGTCGGCGGCCTGCTCATTGCCTCGGTGGGACTCGCGGCGACCTATGCCGTCGACGTCCTTAGCTTCTTGGTGTCCCTGGCCGCCCTGACCCGGATGCGGGCTGTGCCACCGCCCCCGGATGCCGAGCGGCCGTCGCTGCGCGGGGTGCTCGAGGGCCTGCGCTACGCCCGCAGCCGGCCGGAGCTCATGGGCACCTACCTCGTGGACATCAATGCCATGTTCTTCGGCATGCCCAACGCCATCTTTCCTGCGTTGGCAGCCGGATTCGGTGGGCCGGGCGTCCTCGGCCTGCTCTACACGGCGCCGGCGGTCGGCTCGCTGCTCGCCAGCGCCACCTCCGGCTGGACGGCCCACATCCACCGCCAAGGTCTCGGCGTCCTGTGGGCCGCCGGGCTCTGGGGCGCGGCCATCGTGGGCTTCGGATTGTCGGACTGGCTGTGGCTTGCTTTGGTCTTCCTCGCGCTGGCAGGCGCTGCCGACATGGTCAGCGGCGTTTTCCGCTCGACCATCTGGAACAGCACCATCCCGGACCACCTGCGCGGCCGCCTCGCAGGAATCGAGCTCCTCAGCTACTCGACCGGCCCGACCCTCGGCAACGTCGAGGCCGGTGCGCTCGCCGCCGTGACGTCACCCCGCATCTCCACCGGCCTCGGCGGCATTCTTTGCGTCGCGGGCACGCTGGTGCTGGCCGTCGCGCTGCCAGAGTTCAGGCGGTACGACGCCCGCGGTGCGCTGGCGACTCATCGCCTCGGGCTGTCTGCCTGACGGGCTGCGACGGGCTCGGGCAGCTCGCCGCCGCAGCGCTGTTGCGCTGAGGTCCAGCAGGCCCACACCCACCACCGTTGCGGCTGCCACTGAACGTCTGCAGTCCAGGCCGTCCGCAGTCCAGCTGCCTGCCGTCCGGGTGCCTGCAGCCCGTCAGGCCGCGTAGCGGTCCCCGAAGGGTTCCCGGTTCCGGCTGGTAACTCGGTCGGCCAAGGTGAGATGCAGCCGGCGCCGGACTTGATGCAGGTGAGTGGCCATTGCCTTGGCTCGTCCGATGTCAGCAATCTCACACCGGAAGCGCTAAACCAGCGCGACACAGCCCAAGTGGGTCGAAGTACGACCTGCACCCACGCGGGGCAACTGCGTCCAGGTCATCTAATCGTCAACGCAGGAAGCGAGATGCGGTGTCGGTCGCCACAACGGGCCCCAATGCAGTGCCGCGCGAGGATGCGTGTTCTGCCGACCGGCGAATTCTGCGCTGCCAGCCCGCAGGCTGTATCGTTGTTCTTGCCCAATACGCAACCACTCGGCCAACAGGCCTCTCTGATCCTGCGGATTGGCCAGATCTCCAGTTTCCAGACAAAATCGGTCCACCTCGTCTGGGACGGGAATAATATGAAACGCTGCGGTGTCAAGCAGGACATCTACAACATTGGAGTGGGCAAATGACTGACAGCATGTCTTCCTATATGGGCAAGTTCGTTGTGGTCGAGACGGTCGACGACGCCTACCTCGGAACGCTCGACGTCATCGACCGCAGTCACGTGATGGTGCGGACCGGCCTG
>JANLPD010000267.1:0-5422 GCA_031367045.1 Frankiales bacterium
GAGGCCGGGCTGCCGCGAGAGCAGGTCGCGGTGCTGAACACCCTGAAGTGCCGGCCACCGGGCAACCGGCCGCCGAAGCCGCTGGAGAGCGGGCGCTGCCGAGGATGGACCGAGCGGCAGCTCGTGCTTGCGGCCCCCCGGCTGGTGCTCAGCCTCGGGCTGACGTCGGCCCGCTGGTTCCTCGGTCCGACGACCCTCGCGGCCGTGCGCGGCCGCGTGCATGACGTCGCTGGCTGGGCGGTCCTGCCGACGTACCACCCGAGTGCGGCGCTCCGGGGCGGACCAAAGGGTGAGCCGCTCCGGTTGCTGCGCGAGGACGTCGCCCTGGCTGTGTCCCTGGGGGCTGTGTGAGGCGGGTTGGGGGGTCGCTCGTGGTCCGGCCCGAAGAGCTGGACGTCGACCCGGGGGATGCACTGGACCTGCGCGTGGCAGCGACCCTGGACGACGCCTGGGCGGCCAGCGGCTTCTCCGAGGTGGTGCCGGGAGAGCTGGTCCGCCCGGTAGAGCAGCGGCTCGTCGATCTCGCGCAGACCCGCGCCCTCGGGCGTCGGCTGGCCGCCGACCTAGGCGCCGGCGACGTCGTCTTGCTCAGCGGCCCGCTCGGGGCCGGCAAGACCTCCCTGACTCAGGGCATCGGCGAGGCGATGGGTGTGCGGGGGCGGGTGACCAGCCCGACCTTCGTCCTTGCGCGCGTGCATCGCGGCGAGGTACCGCTCGTGCACGTCGATGCCTACCGGCTGCGCGACGCCGGCGGCCGGATTGAGCTCGACGACCTGGACCTCGACGCCGACGTCGAGGACAGCGTCACGGTCATCGAGTGGGGTGAGGGCCTGGCGGAGGTGTTGGCCGACAGCCGGCTGGAGGTGCACCTGGCGCGACCGCACGACGGGCGCACGGCCCGCGTCGTCGCGAGCGGCTCGCGGTGGTCGGTGCTCTGAGAAAGGATGGGCGCAATCCCTGGCGGGGCGGCCGGCCGGCAGGGCAGACTCCAGCCCAACTGATCGACTCTCCCTGGAGCTTGCTATGCCGCTGACTGTCGCCAGCATCCTGGCCGAGTCCGCCGTCCGCTACAGCGACAACACCGCCGTCGTGCTCGGGGACGTGCGGCTCACCTATGCCCAGCTCTGGAGCCACGCGAAGCAGTACGCCGCCGTTCTTCGCGAAAAGGGCGTTGGCCCAGGCGACAAGGTCGCGCTCCTGATCCCCAACACGCCGCACTTTCCGCTGGCCTACTTCGGGACGCTCGCTCTCGGTGCCATCGCGGTGCCGGTGCACGCACTGCTCAAGGCCGAGGAGATCGAGTACGTCCTGTCGGACTCCGGCGCCAAGATCCTGGTATGCGCCGCCCCGCTGCTCGGGGAGGGCGCGAAGGGCGCGGAGCTCGCCGGTGTCCCCGTGCTCGCCGTGATGGACGGCGGCGATGCCACGGTCGAGCGGATCGACACCGCGGCCCTCTCGGCGGCGCCGATCGAGGCGTTGGTCCCGCGCGAGGCGCAGGACACCGCGGTGATCCTCTACACGAGCGGCACGACCGGAAGGCCCAAGGGCGCCGAGATCACCCATCTCAACGTGATCATGAACGTGGTGGTGTCCGCCCAGCACAGCTTCGACATCAGCTCCGACGACATCGTCTTGGGCTGCCTGCCGCTGTTCCACACGTTCGGCCAGACCGTCTGCATGAACACGTCGTTCTACGTCGGCGCGACCGTGGTGCTCCTCCCGCGCTTCGACGGCGCACAGGCCCTGGAACTGCTCGTCAACGAGAAGTGCACCACCTTCATGGGCGTCCCGACGATGTACCTCGGCTTGCTCGCGGCGGCCAAGACGAGCGAGCTGCGTCCAACCCTTCGGGTGGCACTGTCGGGGGGCGCGGCCCTGCCCGTCGCGGTCCTGGAGAAGTTCACCGAGGTGTTCGGAACCGAGGTGCTCGAGGGCTACGGACTAACGGAGACCTCGCCGGTCGCGACCTTCAACCAGATCAGCTCCCCCGCCAAGCCCGGCACGGTCGGCAAGGCCATCTGGGGCGTCGACGTCGAGATCGCCAAGGCCGAGGTGGACGACAGCACCGTGCTGCTCCCTGCAGGTGAGCTCGGGGAGATCGTCGTGCGCGGCCACAACGTGTTCAAGGGCTACCTCAACCTGCCGGAGGCCACCGCTGCCGCGATCGTCGACGGCTGGTTTCGCACCGGCGACCTCGGCACCAAGGACGAGGAGGGCTACGTCACGATCGTCGACCGCAAGAAAGACATGGTCCTGCGTGGTGGGTACAACGTCTACCCGCGTGACGTCGAGGAGGTGCTGCTGCGCCACCCGGCGGTCGTCCAGGTGGCCGTCATCGGACTGCCTGACGAGCAGTACGGCGAGGAGGTCTGCGCCATCGTCATCAAGGAGGGCGACCTCGAGGAGGCCGAGTTGATCGCCTGGTCCAAGGACCAGCTCGCGTCCTACAAATACCCGCGCCGCGTGATCTTCACCGACGCTTTCCCGCTCGGCCCCTCCGGCAAGGTGCTCAAGCGCGAGCTGATCGCGCAGAACACGCCCAAGCAGGCGGGCTAGACGTCAGGCGAAAGTCTTCTGGCGACGGTCGTCAGGCAACGGCGTCGGGCCAGGGCTCCTCGAACGAGCGGGGAGCCCGGACCACCAGGCGGGCCAGCCAGGTAGTCATGGCTACCGCCGCGAACCCGACGCAGAGCCCCACGACGCCGGACCAGCCGACGCGGGCATAGGCCTGGCCGGCCAGCAGCGACCCGGTCGCCCCGCCGAGGAAAAGGCTCGTCATGTAGACGGTCGTCACGCGGCTGCGCGCGTGCGGAACCAGGGCGTAGACGACGCCAAGGTTGGCGACGTGGCCGGCCTGCACACCGAGGTCGATGACGATGAGCGCGACAAGCAGTAGTGGCAGCGAGGATCCGCCGAGCGCCAACAGGGCGGCGCCGACCAGGAGCAGTGCGTACGCCGTCCCGGTGACCGCGGTCTCGTGTCCTGCGCCCGCCACCTTGCCCACCTTCGGAGCCAGGACCGCACCGCCAACACCCAACAGCGCCACCACGGCCAGGGCGGCCGGACCGAGACCGAACGCGTCGTGCAGGTGGAAGGACAGCGTGGTCCAGACCGCCGAGAAGACGCCGAAGCCGCACGCGCCGTAAAGGGCGCGCAGCCCCAGTCCGGGGACGTCGCGGGCGAGCCGACCGACGCCGAGCAGAACGTCGCGGTAGGGCACGTCGGGGCGGCCGTTGCGCCGGTGCCGGTGCTGCTCCCTAGGCAGCTGGCGCAGGAGCACTACGAGCAGGGTCGCCGTCAGGCCGGTAGCCGCGGCATAGACGGCACGCCAGCCGAGGGCCTGGCCCATCAGGCCGGCCACGACGCGGGCGCCCACGATGCCGGCGAGGATGCCGCTCATAACTGTGCCGACCACCCGGCCGCGGGATGCGTCGTCGGCGAGCGAGGCGGCGTACGGGACGAGCACCTGGGCGACGACGCTGGTGAGCCCGACGCCGAAGGCAGCCAGCGCCAGCACGACGATCGACGGCGCCAGCGCCATCGTGGCCAGGGAGACGGTGGTCAGCCCCAGGATCCCGACGACGAGCGGTCGCCGATCGACGATGTCGCCGAGCGGTACGACGAGGAGCAGTCCCAGCGCGTAGCCCAGCAGGGCGAGCGCAGCCACACCACCGACGGCGCCGACTCCGGCTCCGAGGTCCTTGCCGACGAGCGCGAGCAGTGGTTGCAGGTAGTAGTTGTCGGCCACCGCGATCCCGGACGCGACGGCCAGGAGCGCGACGAAGCGGGACGAAGGGGCGGACGGCGCGCCCGGCGCGGACGGGGTCTCCTCCTGCGCCGGGCGGGCCCGAATGCGGCTGCTCATGACCTGGACAACCCCGCGACAGCTCGCCGGCGTCCGGTTCTGCCTGTGACCCCGCCCACCCCTGTGTTGCATAGGCTCGCCGGGTGCTGGTGCTGGGGCTCGACACGTCGACGCCTGCGGTCTGCGCGTCCCTCGTGGAGCTTTCCGATGCCGGTGAATGGGGCCGCCAGGCTGACTTCCAGGTGGTCGACGCCAAGCGCCACGGCGAGCTGCTCGCGACCGGCGTGCGCCAGGTTCTGGCCGAGCTCGGGGCCACCGCCCGGGACCTGACGGCCGTCGCTGTCGGGGTCGGCCCCGGCCCCTACACGGGGCTGCGCGTCGGCATCGTGACGGCGGCCGCGCTGGCGCACGCCGCAGGCGTGCCGGCGTACGCCGTCTGCTCGCTGGACGCGCTCGTCGCATGGGAGGAGGGGACCGGCGCGCGGCTGGCCGTGAGCGATGCGCGCCGTCGCGAGGTCTACTGGGCGGACTACGACGAGGATGGTGCGCGCACTGCCGGCCCGGGCGTTCTGGCTCCGGCCGAACTGGTCCGCCGCCTCGGCGAGGTGTCCTGGGAGGGACGCGTCGTCGGTGCCGGGGCGCACGTCCACCGGGGCGCGTTCGAAGGCTGGGACGTGCGCGACGAGCCGCGCTACCCGACCGGTGACGGGGTCGTGCTGTGCGCCTCGCGGCGGGTCCTCGACGCGGCTCCGACTGAGCCGTTGGTGCCGCTCTACCTGCGACGTCCGGACGCCGAGGAGCCGGCAGCGCAGAAGCGGGTGACCCCCAGGTGAACGGCGCCCCGCGGCCAGGCGATCCCCGAGCCGCGCCGTGGTGACCCTGCAGCGGATGCGGTGGTGGCACGTCGAGCAGCTGCTCGGGCTGGAGCGCTCGCTGTTCGGTGAGGAGCCGTGGTCGGCCCGGCTGTTCTGGAGCGAGCTCGGTCAGCTCGACACCCGCTACTACCTGGTGGCCCTCGACGAGGGCGAGGTCGTCGGCTATGCGGGGCTGTGCGACTACCCCGACGAGGCGTTCGTCCAGACCATGGCGGTCGCCACGTCGCACCAGGGGGCCGGCCTCGGCGCAAGGCTGCTCGAGGCTCTGATCGAGGAGGCGGAGCGACGGCGCCAGCGCACGCTGAGCCTGGAGGTACGGGCCGACAACACCCCCGCGCAGCGGCTCTACGGGCGGTACGGCTTCCGCCGGTCCGGTGTGCGGCGCGGCTACTACCAGCCGTCCGGCGCTGACGCCTGGATCATGACCCGCCGGGCCTGACCAGGAGCCAGGGCGCCGCGGGCCGTCCCCGCCCTGCCCTGGCCCCCCGGCCCTTGGCCTTGCCGGCCCTTCGGCCTCTCGTCCCTTGGCCTTGCCGGCATGTGGTGATCATGCGCGGCGGGGCTCCTGGGTTGATCGCCACTTCCGCGAGGGCGGGCAGCGAGTGGACGTGTCCCGGCCCGGCCGCCCGCTCGGCCCCGGGATGTGGCGATCAGGCGCGCTGGGGCTCCTGGGTTGATCGCCACTTCCGCGAGGGCGGGCAGCGAGTGGACGTGTCCCGGCCCGGCCGCCCGCTCGGCCCCG
>JANLPD010000322.1:0-2621 GCA_031367045.1 Frankiales bacterium
CGGCGTACGCCGCACGTCATCCCCAACGGCCTGGCACCGACCGCTCTGGCCGACTCGCCAAGAGCGGCGCTCGGCCTTCCCGAGGACGCGCTCGTGGTCGGCGGGATCGGCCGCCTGCACGAGCAGAAGGCCTGGCACGTCCTCGCCTCCGCTGCGCCCGCCGTCCGGGAGCGCCACCCCGGAGCCCGCGTCGTCGTGGTCGGCGAAGGACCCCTGCGCGGGGCCCTCTCGCTGCTACCGGGGCTCGAGCTGCTCGGCCCCCACCCGGACGCGGCTGCCCTCATCGGCGCTTTCGACGTGCTCGCCGTCCCGTCGCGCTACGAGGCCTTCGGCTACGTCGCCCTCGAGGCGATGCAGGCCGGCGTCCCGGTCGTCGCATCCGACGTGGGTGGGCTCCCAGGCCTCATCGGTGACGCCGGCGTCCTGGTCCCGCCCGGGGACGCGGCGGCGCTCGCCGGCGCGCTGTCCGACCTGCTCGCCGACCCGACCCGGCGGGCGGAGCTTGGCAGGCGCGGTCGCGAGCGAGCCCGGCTTTTCACACCGGAGGCCACGGCCGCTGCCACCCAAGCGGTCTACCGCTCAGTGCTCAACCGCCGCTGAGACCCACCCGCCTGCTCTGCGAAGGCGACGAGCCGAGCCAGGGTCGCGTCCCAGTCGTGCCGCGCGCGCACCGCTGCCGCCCCGCGGCGACCCATCTCCTGCGCGCGCTCCGGGCTCGCGAGCAGGTCGAGCACCACGCCGGCGAAGGTAGCCGGGTCGTCGGCGAGCTCGACGCCCTCCCCCACGAGGTCTTCCAGCCCTTCGGCCCCCACCGTGGTGGCCACGACCGGTCGACCGGCGTCGAGCGCCTCGAGCACCTTCAGCCGCGAGCCACCGCCAGCCCGCAACGGCGCGACGGCGACCTGGGCACGGGCCAGGAAGGGCGCGATGTCCGGGACGGTGCCCGTGACGTCGATGTCGGGTGCGGCCAGAGCCCGGACCTCCGGGGCAGGGTCCCGACCGACGAGCAGCAGGCGGGCGTCCGGGCGGGACTGCCGCACGAGCGGCCAGACCTGCTGCACCAACCACAGCGCGGCGTCGACGTTGGGCTTCCAGCCGAGCAGGCCGACGAAGACCACCACCGGCTCGGCCGAGGCCGGGAGCGGCGCACCCGGGTCCCAGCCGTTGGGACACAGCAGCACCTCACCGCGCACGGGTCCGGGCAGTTGGTGCCGGTCGACGTCGCTGACGACCGCCACCGCGTCGAACCGCTGCAACGCGCGGCGCTCGAGGGCGGCGAGAGCCCGGGACTCCAAGGCGTACGGAAGGGCCCGCACGCCGCGCCGCGTCGCGGCGTAACTCTGCGTCAGCGCCGACTCGATGTTGTGCAGGTCCAGCACCGTCCGGCGTGCGCAGGTCCCACGGACGTACGGCGAGAGCTGGGCGTACTCGACCACCAGCAGGTCTGCCCCCTTGCTGGCCTTGACGACCTCTGCGTGCAGCCGGGCGTCCCAGAACCTGGCGGCGCTGAGCGACCGGGTGCGGGCGACGCCCACGGCAGCCCGCACCGGCGAAGGTGGCCACGGCACGACGCGCACGTCGACGCCGCCCGCGCGCATCGCCGCCACATCCTCGGACGGCCCTGCGTGGGCGCACAGCACCACGTCACCAAGTGCGGCCAGCCGCGAGACGACCGCCGCCGAGCGACGCTTGCCCCCCGAGTCGGGCGGCGAGGGTACGAATTTGGTGACGACGACGGTGCGCAGCGGACCTCCATGGACGGCCGCGCCACCCTAGGCCAGTCAGCCCCGCCTACGGACGCGCTCCCGCCGTACTCTCGGGGGCATGCTCGAAACGCTTGCGGCGCTGGCACTGTCCGCCGTACTTGGCGTTGCCTTCCTGCGCGCAGAGCGGGCGGGTAGGCCGGAACGGGTCGTCCTGTGGGTGCTCGGCGTCCTGGTCGTCGAGGGGGTGCTCTACCCGCAGCCGTTCGACGTACCGCTGTCTGTCGTGCACCCCCAGATCGGCGGCCTGTCGTTCCGCCTCGTCGACGTCGTCCTCGCCGTCGCGATCGCCACACGGCTCCGGGTCCGGGGGGTGCCGCGCGCAGCGAGCTCGACCTCCCTTCTCTGGCTGATCTTCCTGGGTTGGCTCGTCACGGAGGCCGCGCTCGGGGTCCTCGGTTCAGGGAACCTCACGCTGCTGTTCTTCGAGCTCAAGGTCGTGCTCTACCTCGGCGTCATGATCGTCGTCGCCGACGTCCCCGTCGCGCGCTGGACGCAGCCGTCGGTCACCCTCTTCCTGCGGGTGAATGCGGTTTTTGGGGCCGTGCTCGTGGTGCTGTCGGCCACGAAGATCCGCCTGTCCGCCCCGTTGCCACTTCTGCCGCTGACTGACGCCGGCGACATCAGCTCCGATGCCGCAACGATCTTCGCGGCGCTCGGGCTGCTCGCCCTCGGGCTTGCGCTGGCAAGCAGCTCGGGTCGGGTCGGGCTGCTGCTCAGCGCCGGCGCCCTGCTGGTGACGACGGTGCCGGCCGGGCAGCGTGCGGCCCTGATCTTTGCCAGCATCGGCTTGCTCGTCCTGCTGGGTGGGACCGCTGCCATCGGCCGGCGCTGGGTCGCGATCAGTACCGCGGAGGT
>JANLPD010000332.1:0-3119 GCA_031367045.1 Frankiales bacterium
CGAGGTCCTGTGGCGGCAGGCCAGCGACCGGGTCCAGCTCCAACACGGGGTAGCTCGCGAAGGGCCGACGCCACTCGTCGATGGAGATTGCGTGTCGAACCACCTCCACGTGCGGAAGGTGACGGGTGTAGGGCCATTGGATCTGTCGCCGGAGCGTCCCCGCTGCCTCGACCGTGTCCCACAAGCCAAGAAACGTCACCGGCACGACGATCGCCCCGTTGCCACCGCGACGTGCGAAGGTGTCGGAGAACTCGAACAGCAGCCGCCAGTCCTTCTCTGAGGGCTTCTCCTGACCGGCCGCAGCACCGGCGGTGACCGGGCGAGCCTGGGCTGCGGTTAGCGGATCACCGTCACCGGCGGGCGCTGACGCTGGTCCTGGTCGCGGCGCGGTGTCGGCGTCTCCGCGCGACATCGCCTCGATCGCGTACGGGATCAGATTCTCCGCGCCGGGCCGGAACAACCCGAAGGCCGCCAGCATCCCCGTCAAGGCGCGCGCCGTGTAGGCGCCACGGCTGAAGCCGAAGACGAAGATCTCGTCACCGTCTTCGTACTGGTCCATCAGGAACGCATACGCGTTGCCCAGGTTCTGGCGCAGACCCACCCCGAACGCAAGACCCAGGATCTTGGTGACCTTGCGACCGGTCACCGTCCAGGCACCAGGGGCGCTGAAGGTGCCAACCCCTGGCTGATAGAACGACACCAGCTTGTCGGGGTTGCCGTGCTGGAGCATCTGATAGGTCCGCAGCACGTTGGTGTTGTCAGCGCCCTTGACCTTGTTGTTGGTCCCATCAAGACAGATCACGATCTGCTTTCCCACGACGGCATCACCCCAGCCACTCGGTCGAGCACAACCTCGAGCACAACGTAGTGAACGCAGCAGCCCGGTGGCGGCGATCAGCGGCGCCGACCCGACCGCAGAGCACGAAGGACGTGGCGCGTCAGACCGCGGGCGTAGCCCCGGGCGACGGCGGGGCGCTCCCGTCGCGGACTGGTGCCGGTTTGGCGAAGGTGAGCCAGCCAGCTGGATCCGCCAGCCCGGCCGGGGGCAGGGTGATGGCGTGTGCGATCGCGAGGTCCAGGGTGTCGCCCCACAGCGGTGTCTCCACCGTCTTGGCCAGTGCTGCCACCCTCGGGCCCAGGGCCTTGCCGGTCGCAGCGAGGTAGGTGATGATGGCGCCGAGGACGCCACCGATCTTGCTTGCACCATTCGCGTTCGAGATCGCGATCCCGGTTACCAGTACTGTAAGCCCGGCGGCGAGGATGGCTGCCGGGATCACCAGACCGCGGGCCCGGCTCACCATGCGCCAGAACAGGGTGAGGTTGTCCTGCGCGGCGGCGAGATAGTCGTCGGCGCAGAGCACGTCGGTCGCCTGCTTCTGCCCGGTGAGCAGACCGCGCCAGATCTCCCCTTGGCGCTGAAGCGCGTTGTCGTCGAAGGCCTTGCCCTTCTTGGCCGGGTCAGCGAGCGTGGTGCCTTCGGCGATGGTCAGCGGACCCCGCGTGCGGGGAAAGAGCGCGGCGCGGGCGCGGGAGGAAGTGGTCTGCAGGGGTTGAAGGCTCGGTGCGTCGCTGAGGACACCGACGACAGCTCGCGGGTCCTGTCCGATCGCGTCAGGGCTGTCGACGAACAGCGTGTCGCGCCACCAGGTCAGGGAGCGGCGCACCGACTTCGCCGCGTGCGGGGGAAGCGCCGATGCAAGGTCGCTAAGCCAGCCGTAAAGTTGACCGAGGCGGTGCGGGTCGAAGTTGTCCTTCAACTCGTCCGGGCTCTGGTTGGTGCGCATCGTGTCCGCGAGCGCGCGGCCCAGCCCGTAAGCCGTGCCAACGCGAGCATCAGCCCCGTTGAGCTTGATCAGGGTCTCCTCGTGGAGATCGTTGACCGCCGCGCGCAGCGCCGGCCCGATCCCCGAAGGCGCCTCGGCCCGAGTCCGCGGTGCCGGCGTGGTCACGACGGCAGACTGGAAAGGTTCCAGGGCTACGCGCACCAACGCCGTGGTCGGCTGCGGCACAGCCGCGGTCCAGGCCACGCCCGCGCACACCTCGGTGAGGCAGAACTCCACCTCGTCAAGGCGGCGTTGAAACCTCTGGACCTTGCTCAGATCGCTGAGCCCGGCGAGCGTGGTACCGGGCTGGCGCGCTTGTGCAGGCCGCTCAGGAAGCGCCCGGTAAACCTGTTGCATGCGCCACCCCAGATCCAGCGCCGCACTGACACTCGGCACCTCGCCAGAACTCTGTGGCGTGAAAGCTGGGTCAGCGGTAACCACCATGCCCGAAGCCTTCCACTGCCGAGACACACAGCGCCGCCGACACAGGAACCCGACCCCTTTCCGGAGGGCGAACACCACTACAGCCGTCAGCGGTTCACCCGCGCAGCTCTCGCAAGGCCGGGTCCTTCAGGGAACGAAGGTGCGGCGCC
Organism: Frankiales bacterium; assembly: GCA_031367045.1. Lineage (GTDB taxonomy): Bacteria > Actinomycetota > Actinomycetes > Mycobacteriales > SCTD01 > JANLPD01. The sequence goes on from JANLPD010000332.1 coordinate 2,417, forward strand.
CCGGGCGGCAGCCTGAGCTGTAACCCGCCCTTGGATTCGCAGCGCTACCGAACAATCCGTGTCGGGCTGTCCAGTCCGCGGGTCCGGAAGACGCCTGGTCCCTTGTAGGCGCCGTCCCTTGGGACAAGACATCACAGCCGCTCAGGCCGGGCCGTGCAGACGCTCCATACGCGCATGGAGTGCCGACACACTCCGGTGCATGAGCACCACCGCACCCGCACCTGCGGAGGCCATCGTGCGTCGCACCACCTTGTCCGGAGCCACCCCCTTCCACCCCAGGGTGTCGACGGTCCACATCAACTCGTAGCTGTAGCCAAAGCCGGCAACATCACGATCGACAGAAGCGTCCCTGTCGCCGTACGGGGGCCGGAACCACGGCCTGGCCACCACGCCGGTCACGGCCACGATGGCAAGTTCTGCGCCATGCAGCGCTTCTCCACGCTGCTGGCGGGTGAGGGACGCGGTGCCGGTCGAGCGTCCGGTGAACGACAGGTGCCGGTCCGTGTGGTTCAGCACCTGGTGGCACTCCGCGACGACCCGCCGGGCGAGGGCGGGGTTGGCGCGCACCCAGGCACCGGTGAGGCCGAACGATCCGTGGACCTGGCGCGCCTGCAGCAGGTCGAGGATGTCAGCGGTGTGCCCGACATCGGACCCGGCGTCGAATGTGAGCGCAACGACCCGGCGGGCGACCGGAAGCCTCCAC
>JANLPD010000351.1:0-9414 GCA_031367045.1 Frankiales bacterium
CCCCGCCCCCCCTCCCCCCCCCCCGGCCCGGGCGCGCCCCCGGTCGCGTTGGGGGGGGGGCCCGGCCGCGGGCCCGCCCCCCCCGCCCGCCCCGCCGGGGTGGCGGGGGGGGGCCTCGACGAGGCGTCGTACGTCCTGCTCGGTCTGTGGGCGCTGCACCGGCATCCACGTCCAGACCTCGTCGTTTTGCGCGGCGACGAGCAGGTCTGGGATGTGGTCGTGGGTCAACGGCTCCAGGCGGACGTGCTGGCCCTGCAGCACGACCGGCTCAGGAGTACGCACGGATGACCTGCTCGCCGAACCGCGACATCTCCTCGCGCTGGGGCGAGAACTGCAGCAGCAGTAGGTTGACACCGGCGGCCTCGTACTCCCTGATCCGCGCAGTCACCTGGTCGGGCGTCCCGACGAGGCCGGCCCGAAGGCCGCGGTTGGAGACGGAGTACTCCTGCAGCGACACCTGCGACTCAAGCTGCGAGCCGGCGAGGAAGTCCTGGTAGGAGGCGTAGGCCTCGGGGCTGGCCTGGACGTCGAGGATCCGGGCGAGCTCGGCCTGCGCCTGCTGCTCGGTGTCCCGGACGACGACGTAGCCGGAGACGCCGTACTGGAAGGGCTCTGGCCGGCCGACGTCGACGCGCCGCTGCTCCATCTCGGCGATCTTGGCGGCGATCACGTCGGGCCCGTCCCCGTGCATGACGTAGGCGGTCCCGCGCCGGCTGATGACGTCCTTGGCCGTGGCGGACTCACCACCCATGTAGATGGTCGGGGCAGTGGTCGGCTTGGGTTCCAGGATGCAGCCCGCGAGGTCGTAGAGCTCACCGTGGTGGGTGACGGTGTCCTCGGTCAGCAGCCGGGTGAACACCTCGAGCCACTCGTCCGTGCGGCGGTAGCGGGCATCGTGGACGTCGAACGGTGCGCCGTACTGCGTCGCCTCGTCCTTCCACCAGGAGCTGACGACATTGAGGCTGGTCCGCCCCGGGGCGATCGTCTCGAGGGTGCTGACGGCCTTGGCCGTCAGCGACGGGGAGTGGTAGTTGGGCCGGACAGCGAGCATCAGCTCGAGCCGCTCGGTGACGGCCGCGACGGCGGGGGCGAGGGTCCAGGCGTCCAGCGATGGGGCGCGATGACCTTTGATGTCGTTGAGGTTGAGCTCGGCGAGCAGCGACAGATCGAAGCCGGCCTGCTCACTCTCGACGGCGAGCGCCCTGATGTAGGACCAGCCGATGCTCATGCCCTCATCGGGGACGTTGCGGAGCCAGCCCCCGAAGATGGGCATCCAATAGCCGAAGCGCATGCCTGCGACGCTAGTCGGGGACCCCACCGGGTTCCTTGGCGGTGCGCCGGTGTCTCCCGGCGGGTTCGGACCGCACTAGCAGGCGCAGGAGTAGCCCGCGCCGCCGGAGAGCTGCTCCCAAAGCAGGTCGTACGACGGCTCCGGGTCGTCGGGGTCGTGCACGCCGTCCACCACAGACGTCGGCCGACCGGCGAGCAACGCCAGCCACTCGTCCTTCGTGACAGCCGCTTCCGGGACGGTCGCGGCCCGCGCGTGCACCAGGTGGACGTAGTCGCGCAGGAACGTCCAGCGCGCCCCGTCCCGTTGCTGCCCGGCGGTGATCGGTGCCCCGACCGCGTCACGGTAGGCCAACAGGGGCAGGTCGATCCCGGCTGCTATCGGTAGCCCGATCCACTTCCAGGCCCGGGTGTTGACGTCGAGCAGGAGCAGCCGACCGGTGGCTGCATCGCGGACGAACTCGACCTCGCTGATGCCGCTGTAGCCGAGCTCCTGCAGGACGGCGACGCCGGCCTTGGCGATGTCGGCGTCCCACACGGCGTCGGCCAGGCACGAGGTGCCGAAGTCGGGCGGCCACTGCTCCAGCTTGCGGCCGGTGAAGACGCCGCGGGGCGTCCCGTCCGGCGAGAGGTAGGACGCCACGGACCAGAAGCCGCCCGGGTCGGTGCCGATCCACTCCTGGGCGACGAGCGTCAGCCCCACGGCCGCGCACTGCGCGACGCGGGCCAGCAGGTCCGCGGGCGTGTGCACGACGAAGACCTTGGCCCGGAAGGCGTCGTAGAAGCCCCGGCTGTCGTCCGGCTTCAGGACGCAGGGATAGGGCACCTGCGCCGCGACCTGTTCTGGCGACGCCTCGTCCAGGAACCAGGACCGGGGGCAGGCCACCCCGAGGGCCGCACAGGCCCGGTAGAGGGCGGTCTTGGTCAGGGCCCGCTTGAGCACGTCGTGCGACGCGAACGGGTAGCGGTAGTGCTCCTGGAGCCGGTCCCGGTGCCGGGCCAGCGCGAGCACCCAGTCGTCGTTGGTGGGGAAGAGCACGGGTCGGGTCGGGAACGACGGACCGAGGGTGGCCAGGTGGTCGGCAAGGGCGGTGCCGTCGTCGACCTCCGGGCCGGGGACGAGACCCAGGCCGGCCAGGTGGCGCGAGTGCTGCCCCAGTCCGCCACGCTCCTTGTCGAGTCCGAGCACCGGTATACCGGCCCGCCCGAGCGAGCGGGCGACGGCAAGGCCGGTGATATGGGTGTTCATGACGATCGCCGCCGGCACGTCCGCAGGGAGGTCCTGCGCGACGACCTGCTGACCGGCGAGGGCTAGCACCGGCCTAGCAAGGGTCGACCCGAATCAGGAAGCCGCGAACGTCGAGGTAGTCGGCCAGCGACTGCTGGTGCTTCTCGCAGGCGTGCCAGAGTTTCTCGCGGTCCGGCAGGTGCACCTTCGGGTTGTTCCAGACCACGGCGCACGTCGGCGAAGCGCGGCAGCCCCGCGCCGAGCACACCGCCTGCCCGCCGTCCTCGTCCTCGCTCACGGGGTCAGTCTGCCGGGTGGGCCAGCAGCAGCCAGCACCGCGACCCGTCGTCGGACCACTCGACGATGCCGCCGTCCGCCAGCGGCCGGACGGCTCGGAGCAGAGCGGCGAGGCGCATCCCCCAAGGGGGCAGCGGCGTGCGCCACGTGTCGCCGCCGCGGTGGGGGCGCTGCCGGCGACCAAGGCGGGGGACCAGGAGCGGGCGAGCGGGTTGACCGGCGGCCCGTCCCTCGGGGGTGACCTCGAAGGCGCTGACGTCGTCGTAGGGCAGTCCCGGGCGCAGGAGCGCCGTACCGCCGTGGACGGCGAGGACCGCGCGGGTCAGCAGCAACGCCTCTCCGGCCCAGGTGCGCCGGAGCAGTTCAGCAGCCTCGTCGACGGTGAGCGGCGCGGCTGGCCGGTCGCGGAGGCCGGCAGTACGCAGGTCGACGAGCTCGCCGGGTCGCACCGGGCCGAGGTCTGGACAGAGCAGGACGCCCCCCGCCGGGACCGTCAGCCCCGCTGCGGTCGCCCGGGAGGTCAGCGCGAAGGAAGGCGGGAAAGCCGGGAGCACCGTCCCGCCTAGCCGCATGGGTTGCACCTGTCGCACGCTCGCACACCGGCGCGCCCTAACCTGCGCAGGTGCCCCTGCTGTCCCGCGTCGCCGACGTACGCAGCCGCGCCCTTGCCGCCAAGGAGCGCACCCGCATTTACTGGCACCTGAGGCACGCCCGCGCCGTCGGCCCGGGTGCGCAGATCGGCGGACAGCCGGACATCTCGGCGAGCGACTTCGTAGCCGGTGAGCAGCTGCGGGTCTGGTCCGGCCACCGACAGACCTTGATCTGCGGCTGGGGCCGGATCCGGATCGGTGACCGCTGCTTCCTCAACAGCGGCGTGATCCTGTTCTCGGTGGTGAGCATCACGATCGGCGACGACGTGGCACTGGCCGGCGAGGTCTACGTGATGGACACCAGCAGCCACGGGGTGGAGGGCAAGCCCGCCTACGAGGCGCCGGTGGTGATCGGGCGCGGGTCGTGGATCGGTGCCCGCTCGATCATCCTGCCGGGCGTGTCGATCGGCGAGCGCGTCGTGGTCGCCGCGGGCTCCGTCGTGACCAAGGACGTCGCGGACGACTCCCTTGTCGCTGGGAACCCGGCGCGGTTCATCCGCACCCTGGACTACCCCGACCACTGCAAGCGGGCCTGGTGCGACTGGTCCTGCAGCTGCCCGGGGCAGCAGTTCGGACCACCGCTGCCCACCCTTGCGGCAAAGCGGCCGATCTGACGGTGACCGGCGGGCGGGCGAGACTGGTGGCGTGCCGCTGGAGGGGGAGTACGCGCCGAGCCCCGAGGCATGGGTGCGCGCAGAGGTCGAGCACTACGAGCGGACCGGCGTAGGGCGCAAGGGTCGGCCCGTGGTCGTACTGACCACCCTTGGCGCGAGCAGCGGTCTGCTGCGCAAGACCCCCCTGATGCGGGTCGAGCGCGGCGGAGTCTACGCGGGCGTCGCCTCGATGGCCGGCGGGGCGCAGCACCCTGCCTGGTACCTCAACGCGTTGGCTTCGCCCGTCGTCGCCCTCCAGGACGCGATGGTGGTTCACGAGCTGACGGCCCGGGAGGTCACCGGGCAGGAGCGCGATCTGTGGTGGTCGCGAGCCTGCTCGGTCTTTGCGTCGTACGCCGACTACCAGAGCAGGACGCGCCGCAGGATCCCTGTTCTGGTGCTGGAGCCGAGGCCGCCCACCGCTTCAGTCGCCCCGGACGGGCTCCTCACCCGGGACGGCGCCGGTATCAACGAGCTGCTGGGCGACGTCGCGAAGCTTGACGTTCAGGTGCTGCGAAGAGCGGCGCAGCAGGTCGAACGCCTGGTCGGCGGTGATGCGTTCGCGCTCCATCAAGATCCCCTGGGCCTGGCCGATGATCTCGCGTGATCCGAGCGCCAGCTGCAGATGCTCCGTCCGGCCGCGCTGGGTCGCCTGGTTCTGCGCAACGGCGAGCGCCATGCCGGCGTGAGCGGCGAAGATCAGGCCTTGGGCCCGGTCGGTGGCGTTGAACGCCCCCGGCAACCGGGCGTACAGCTGCAGTGCACCGAGGGTCTCGGACCCGGCGAACAAACGGTAGGCCAGCGCACTGCGCAGCCCGGCCTTGGCGGCGAGTGGCGCGAAGCGCGGCCATCTCGCGTCTTCGAGCAGGTCGTCGACGTAGACGCTGTCGAGGCCACCCAGCGCGTCGACGCACGGTCCTTCGGCGAGCGAGGCCTGCAAGTGGCTGAGCTCCACAATCAGCGGCGAGGACGGGATCGACGAGCCGTTGCCCACGAAACGCTCGCACAGGCCGGCTTCGTCGCACCCGTCGATCGACTCCACGGACAGCTTCACGATCCCCTGCAACGTCTCTGCCACCGTGCCGGGCGAGAGCAGGACCCTGGCGATGTCGGCAAGATGCTGCGCCAGCTGAGCCGTGGTGTCCTCGGCGGCACCCGTTTTTTCCGTGTCGTTCACCGCAGACTCCCTCGCTTGGTAGCGGCGTCTCATCGGGGTATTGTCAGCACTGTCTTCGACCCAGAGGATACGGTTCCGCCGATCTCGTGAGGCCTGGCGGCATGCCCGTAATCCGCTTGAACTTTCCGCCGGTCGCTGATTTTGCTGCGTGCCTTCGACATGTTCGAGGTCGACGTGAAACACCCTCGTGAGTATTTGTCCGGGTGGGTCCATGTTGATAAGGGTCTCGCGGTCGTCACTGTCGTCGGTGAGATCGACATCGCGACTGCGGCGCTGTTACGCGCGTTGGTCGATGAGGCCATCGAGGTCGGTGCGGCCCGCGTGGTCGTCGACATGGCTGGGATCAACTTCCTGGACGCCAGTGGGCTCAGCGTCCTCGCTTCGGCAGCGAAGCGCCTCCACACCGCCGGCCGCCGGCTTGAGGTGCGCGCTGTCACGGCCAGGATCTATCGGCTCTTCGCGATCACTGGCCTCGTTGACGAGTTGGGTGTCGAGCCGCCCTCGGTGAGCGAACGTTTCCTGGGAGGAGTGGCGGGCGTCGCCGCGGTGCCCTTCACCCGCGATGTCCTGGACGCCGCTTTGAAGCTGGTAGTCACAATGGCGCAGGCCGTCGTGTCAGGAGCCGACGGCGTGAGCATCACGCTGCCCCGGCGCGGCCAGCTCGGCACCGTTGCGGCCAGCAACGACGTGGTGCTGGAAATGGACCACGACCAGTACGACACCGGTGAGGGTCCGTGCCTGGATGCGGCCACCCAGGGGGAGCGGTTCCACATCGACTCGTTGCGCGAAGAAGACCGCTGGCCGGCCTTCATCCCGCGGGCTCGGGCTCGCGGGATCGAGAGCATCCTGTCGACGCCGCTCGTCGCCGCCGACCGGCCGATCGGTGCGCTGAACCTCTACTCCCGCACGGTAGGTGCCTTCGCCGTGCACGAGAAGCGGTGGGCCGACCAGTTCGCGGCCGAGGCGTCCGTCGTGGTGTTAAGTGCCGATCTGGGCGGTTCCGAGGAAGACCTGAACGCGCAGATCCAGCAGGCGCTGCTGTCCCGGGAGGTGATCGCACTGGCGCAAGGAGTCGTTATGCAGCGTGACGGGGTCTCGACGACAGCGGCTTTCGTCTCGCTGAGGGAAGTCAGTCGACGGACCGGACAGCCGTTACGCGAGGTCTGCGAGCAGGTGGTGCGCTCCAGCGGCGATGCCGCGTCGCGGGACGGACGTCAGGCGCAGGAGAGGAGCGCGGATGAAAGACCATCTGCATGACGCCCTAGACCAGGCCCGACAGGAAGCCGGGCTGTCGCAAGGCCAGCTCTGGCTGCGCTACTTCGCGCTCGGGGGCATGAGCCCGGCGCTTGAGATGGAAGCAATCTTGTACGGCGCGCTGGAGCCCACCGCTCACGATCGAGACGTTGTCGTGCACGCTTTGAACGAGCGCTTCAGCGAGCTGGGGGGGGACCATCCGGTCCCCTACTCGCAGGATCCAGGAGCGACCGCTTGATCCGGGCGGTCGAGCCGCTGTCGCCCACCGCTCCGCGCACTGTCGGCCGGCCCGTCTTCCATCAGCACTGGGGCGAGCTGGCCTTTGTGCACTGGCCGGTCTCGGCAGACCTCGTCGCGCCGCTCCTACCCCCGCGCACGGTCCCGGATGTGATCGACGGCCAGACCTGGGTCGGCTTGGTGCCGTTCCAGATGTCGAGGGTCCGGATCCTCGGAACCCCCTCGCTGCCCTGGGTGTCGAGGTTCGCTGAGACCAACATCCGGCTGTACGCCGTCGACGCGCAGGGTCGCCGCGGCGTGGTCTTCAGATCGCTCGACGCGTCGCGGTTGCTGCCCGTGCTGACTGCCCGGGCGTCCTATCACCTGCCCTACCTGTGGGCGCGCATGTCGATCGAGCACGAAGGTCCGGTGCATAGCTACACCACGTCGCGGCGCTGGCCCGGGCCGCGCGGGGCCGGCGGCCGGGTCTCGGTGCGCGTCGGGGACGTGCTCGAGCCGGACGAGCTCGCGCACTTCCTGACGGCCCGCTGGGGTCTGTTCAGCACCTGGTACGGCGGTCGGACCGCGTGGGCCCCGGTCGAGCACGAGCCCTGGCCGCTGCAACGGGCGGAGCTGCTCGAGCTGTCCGACGACCTGGTGGAGACGGCAGGTCTGCCGGCGCCGACCAGCCCGCCACACGTCATGTGGTCGCTAGGTGTGACGGTCCGTATCGGCCGCCCGACGCTGTTGTCGTAACGCGCGTGGCGCTGCCTTGCGCGGCCACCTTGTGCCTGATCAGGGCCGCTGCCCCACCACGCGGGCATGATCCGTCCGCTTCCGCGGCACCTCGTGCATGATCAGGGCCGGTGATCACGGTCTGGGACCGTTTGGCACCCGCGATCAGCGGCCCCGATCATGCGGGCGGCGCAGGCACGGGTGTCATTGGCCTCGACTGACCGGGTCGACGCCGGCGAATCGCAGGAAGTCGCTGACCTGGTAGCCACTTCCCTGTGCTCCGAGGTGGGGTTGCCAGTCGGGCTGACGGGTGAGGTAGCTCGTTGGATCGGCGATGAGGAGGCCCAGCAGCACTTCGGCCACGATCCGGCCACCGACTGGGCCCAGGAACTGACCGTCGTTGACCAGCTGGGCCTCGCGCAGGATGTAGAGCCACAACGGCGTGGATTTGTCCAGTCCGAGACCGAACCCGGCGAGATCGGCGAAGTCCCGGCGGTGGAGGACGGGCAGGTCCATTGCTCGGGCGAGCGACTGGCCCGAAGGTAGCGACCAGGTGAGGTGCCGTAGCAAGGTGCGCTGGGGGAGGGCGATCGGACCTGGCGCGCCAGGGATGTGTGCGATCGCGCTGGTAGGGAGGGCGAACAGAGGCGTCGACAGCACGGTGTCGATAATCTTGTTGGGTTTGGTCTGCGCACTGAAGGGGCCGCCGAAGTCGAAGAACGTCTGCCAGCCGATGAAGCGGCGTGGCGACCGGAAGCCCCCGCGAAGATCACCCGGGTCGGTCTGGGGGTTCTGGCCGTCCGGCACCTGGACGCGGGAGTCGAAGATGAGCCCGAAGAAGGGATGGCCGTTGTCGCCGGCGAGGTTTGCTCGATAGGACGGGCGCACCATGCTGTGTCCGAACCGGTAGGCGGCTCCGGAAAACTCGACCGGGATGTAGGGATTCCGGTCTGCGCGGTAGTACCGCGGACCCTGCCTCAGCACGTTATCGACGACGGCTTGGCCGACGAAATTGGGCAGTACCCGGTTGACCACCAGCCACTGGTAGTGCCAGGTCGTCAGGCGGCGGGCCTGGCCATAGGTGTCGGACGGCTCGGCACCTGGAGTCGCAACCGTGTCCACGGCGTGGTTGTGGAACAACAGGAACGCTGCGTGCAGGCCGCTGATGATCAGGTTGCTGTCGTTACGCGGGTCACCGATGATCGCCGAGTGATCGGCCCGTCGCGGCACGTCCTCGAACTGGCCGCCTGACTCGACGAGAAACTTGATCGGTTGCTGTGGGTCGTACAGCTCCGACTGGGTCACCGGGCCACCGCCGTAGACCGAATCGAGGTCGAAGCGGGCGGACCGTGCGTTCGGCGAGGTGTTGGGGTCGGTGACGACGCCGAGCTTCGAGGTCGCATCGAAGCTGAGGTCGTGGTCGATAAATTGACCGAGGAAGGTCATGCCGGCAGTGTCATGCACATTGTTTCGGTTCACCAGGTTCAGTGCCGGGTCGGTGATCAACGTGACCGGTCCGCCGTGTGGCCCAAAAAGATCGTCCCGCGCATCGAGCATTCCGCCGGGCCCGCCGATCGTGAGCAGCGCTTGCCTCAGCGCCGGACTGTCAGAAGCAAACGGAGGCCGGTTGAACATCCGGCCGAATGTCGCCGACGTGGTGAAGCCACCGGCGCCCATCGGGCAGCCGGCGCCCGACGACTGAAGTAGCGGGGCCGCAGCGGCGGGTCGCGTCGCCACCGAGCTGGTCAAGCCGGTCAGTGCGGCGGCGCCCAAACCAGTCAGTCCTGCCTGCAGGAGCCTGCGGCGCGTGGGTCCTGCGGGCTGGCTCGGCAGCTGCGTCATAACGGGCTCCTGGTCTCGTGGGCGGCCAACCACATGTGGCAGGTCCACTCGCGCCCACCTCCAAGACGAGAACCC
>JANLPD010000382.1:0-2451 GCA_031367045.1 Frankiales bacterium
CGCTCCGCAAGACGGACACCGAGACCCTCGAACTCCTGCCAGTAGTAGCCCTGGCCCAGGCCCAGACGAAACCGACCGTTGGAGAGCGCGTCGACCATAAGCGACTCCTCGGCCAGCCGCACCGGATGATGGAGGGGCAGCTGGATGATGTTCGTGCCGATCATGACGCGCGACGTACGTGCCGCTATCGAAGCGCACATGATCAGCGGTGACGGGCAGTAGCCGTCGTCATAGAAGTGGTGCTCACTGACATGTATGCCGTCGATGGGGAGCTCACGGTCGATCCACTCGATCTGCTCGAGAGTCTCGGCGTAGCGAGTCGGCCAAGGAGTTTTCCACTCCGCGGGGTTTCCGAAGGTGTAGTCCAGGCCGAACGTCACGGGGTAGGACATGAGCCGACTCCTTCGTATACCTCGAGCGCCGACGGCGGCTCACAAGTGATGCGTGACTTCCACCGGTAGTCTCCGGACCACGGCTCGCGTTGCGCAGTCAGCTCGACGGGATCGCATTCCGCTCGTCCCAGTTGGCCTGAGCCAGCGCCTGCGCCGCCTCGACCTGCTCGCTCCAGTCCTGCCGCAGCCGTTGCACATGCTGGAAGTTCGACAACAGCCGCGCAGTGCTGTCCTGGAAGTGCGGCGCCACATCGCGCATCACTAGCTCGTGGGAGCGCATCGTCTCCTCGCGATCGGCCATCTCCGTGCCGAACCCCAGGAATCCACCGAACCCCCCGGTCTGCTCTTGGAACGCGTGCAGGTGCTCCACGAGTCGGTCCGGGCCGCCGATCACCATGAGCCCGGTGGCATTGAGTTCGTCGATGCTCAGATCGACGTTCTCGATGTCCGTAAGCCCCTTGGCGAGCGGGGTGGTCGTGTTCAGGTAGCGAAGCAGGTGGGCCAGACCGAACCTGACGTCCTTGCGGGCCTGCTCCTCGGTGTCCGCGATGTGGTAAAAGCTCACGAGTCGCCAGTTGGCACGGTCGACCGTCTTTCCGTTCGCCGCCGCTTCGGTCTCCACGATGCCCCAAGTCGTCCGCAGGGCTTCCCAGCCCTCTGGGCTGCTCGCCGCGATCGTCAGCAGCGAGATGCCGTGCTTACCCGCCTGTCGCGGGCCCGAGGGAGACGCCGTGCCGGCCGTCGTCACCTCAAAATGGGGGCGACTGAACGGCTTGAGCTGCAGCTGGGCGTCACGCATCGTGAACCAGTCCGTCTCGATGGTGACCGGCTCGTCGTTCGTGAGCAGCGCCATGATGGCGTCGAGGCCCTCGCCCAGCTTCCGCCGGTTCTGCGCGTAGTCATGGCCCAGGATGTGGGCATCCCACGAGAGCGAGCCCGGGCCGACACCAAGGATGACGCGGCCTCGCGTCATGTGGTCGAGGGTGACCATCCGCTCGGCCACCATGAACGGATGGTGATAGGGCAAGGTTGTGACCCCGGTCGCGAGCTTGATGTTCCTCGTGCGCTGGGCCGCGGCCGCGATGAAAAGCTCCGGGCATGGGATGAGCTCCCAACCGCCGTTATGGTGCTCGCCGAACCACGCTTCGTCGTAGCCGACCTTGTCCATCCACTCGACCATCTCCAGCACTCGCTCAAGCGCGAGCGTCGGGTTCTGGTCGGGACGCTGGATCGGCGGCGTGAAGGCACCGAAGCGGAGTCGAACGGACATGAGACCTCCTGGAACAGCGATCCGACGTGTGTCGGTTCGTCAGCGATGTGACTCAGACAATACAAACGATCGATTGGTAGGACAAGGGTGCGCAGGCACTGTCTGGGCGGCTGCCCGGCGCGCCGCTCCCTTGCTCGGCGACGGCACTGCCCCGGCCATGATCCCCCCGCCCGCATGTCCGACAAGCACCAGGCCTCGCGATCAAGGGAAGAGGTCGCCGGAGTCAAACATGCGTTGCGTTTTCTTGAAGCCCGCCGCTTCGATCGTTGTCTTCACGTGCTTCACAGCGTCGCTATAGTGCACGACCACATCGGTCTCTGCGCCCATGTAGGCGGTCAGCCGAAATCCTTGCAGCTCGAGCGTCCGGTTGACAGCAATCTTCTTCATCCGCAACACGCTGGCCGGCGTACGAGAAATCTCCAGCGCCAGGGTACGCACCTTGTCCAGAAGTTCCGACGCTGGGACGGACTCGTAGGCCCAGCCCCAGTCCGCCGCCGTACGACCGCTTATCCGCTTGCCCGGCACGAAGGAGAGCACTTTCGCCCGGCTCGCGCCGACGTGGTAGGCCCACAAGGGCGAGATGAACCCTCCCCCGATGGGCAGCGAGGGTGACGCAGCGATGACGGCGTCCTCGGCGGTGACCACGACATCGCAAAAGGTGGCAAGTTCGTCCTGCTGAAATAACACAGTGGCCTCCTGCGGCACGCCGGCCGATGCAACGGCCGTCGTGCCGCTTTTGCATGTGAACCGCATTTTTCCCTGACGTCACGCCATGCTGGAACAACAGTT
>JANLPD010000391.1:0-2499 GCA_031367045.1 Frankiales bacterium
TTGCCGCCGCCGGTGTCGCCGCAGAGCAGCACCAACCCGCTCTGGCCGATCTCGTCGAGGTCGAGCCGCACCTCGCCCGGGAACGCACCAAACGCCTCAAGCTCCAGCAGGTGGGGGCGCATCAGTCCACCGCTGCGTCGACGAGCTCAACCGAGCGGGCCGCCTCGAGAGCGTCGCGCAGCAGCACAGCGTCGCGCTCGGTCGGGTCGGACCGCACGTGGGACAGAAAGCTGCCGGCGACCTCGAGGTCGGTCCGCCCGCGGGTGCGGGAGGCGTAGCTCGCCCCGTCATCGACGGGTCCGGCGACCGGCTCGAACTCCAGCACCAGCGCGAAGGGAAACCGCCTGCGCAGCGCGACCATCGCGTCGACCGGACGCACCGCGTCGGTGAGCACGACGGCGACAAAGTCCTGCTCGGCGCTCGTGAAGGCGGCGTTGGACAGCAGCTCGTCGAGCGTCCCGCGCAGCCGGGTCAGTGCCCGGTGGACCGGCAGGTCCACCGCAGTCACCGACGACAGCCCGGTCGGCCCGAGCTCGACCAGCCACGACGTCTTGGCGTGACCGGCCTCGGAGAACGAATAGGGCAGCGGCGACCCGGAGTAGCGCAGGCCCGCTGCCAGCTGCTGCGGCCGGTGCAAGTGGCCGAGGGCGGTGTAGTCGACGCCGTCGAACAACGACGCGGGGACGTTGGCCACCCCGCCGACCGTGATGTCGCGCTCGCTGTCGCTGGACTGCCCACCGGTGACCCACGCGTGGGCCAGGACGACCGAGCGCCCACCGCGGGCGGCCCGGTCCGCGTGGACGGCGTCCATCGCGCGGGTCAGCACGCCGGTGTGGCCGGCGAGCCCCTTGTCACCGGGCAGCAGGTCGCGAACCGCGGCCGGCTCCAGATAGGGCACGGCGTAGACAGCGACCGGACCATCAGCGTCCTCGAGCAGCACCGGCTCGCCCACCCGGCGAGGGTCGGTGCGGATCGAGATCCTCGGGTCGAGCAGCCCGCTCTTGTCTCCGAGGCGGGCCGGGGCGTCGTGGTTGCCGCTGATCGCCACCACGGCGGCGCCGGCGTCACGCAGCCGGCGCAGGGCATCGGCAAACAGCTGCATCGCCTCGACAGGCGGCAGCGCACGGTCGTGGACGTCGCCCGACAGCAGCACCGCGTCGACGCCCTCGGCCCGGACCACCTCCACGAGGTGGTCGACGAACCCCTCCTGGGCCCCGGACAGGTCGTGCTGGTGCAGCGACCGTCCCAGGTGCCAGTCGGCGGTGTGGAGCAGTCGCATCCCTGCACCGTAGGTGGGCCCACCGACAAGGCCGTCCAGCCACACCGTCCAGCCACACCGTCGGGTCCACAGATACGTTTCCGGGCATGGCATCTCGAGCAGACGACGTCCCCCTGCGCCGGGCGATGGTGCTGGCGGTGGCGGCAGTCATCCTCTACCTGCTCCTCAAGGGCAACATCGCAGACTTCGTCGACGTACCCCTCATGGTTGGCCTGTCCTACTTGGCCGCAGCGGTGGCCGGCGGGCGGGGAGGCTCGCTGTGGGCGCCCGGCCTGGTCGTGACCGGCTGGGGCCTCGGCGAGGAGGCCCTCGCCCGCGACTGGTTCCCCAGCCTGCAAACCCCCGAGAGCGCAGCCCACATGGTCGGCATCGGCTTCGGCGTGATTGCCCTCGGCCTACTGGCGCGGTTGCGGGTGCAGGTGAGCCTGCTGTCCGTCGGCATCGCCATCGTCCTGTCCGGTCTGATCTTCATCGGCCAGCGCGGCAAGGGCTACGCCTCCCTCAACGAGGCTTCCGGCTACGCCGCGCTGCTCCTCGCCTTCGCCGGTATCGAGCTGGCGACCCACGTCGCCAGGAGGTTGCGTTGACCGACCCGAAGAAGCTGACCGGTTCCGCTGTGCAGGACGTCGAGGTCCGCGAGGACGGGATCCGGCTGGGGCAGTTCCTCAAGCTGGCCGGCCTCGCCGACTCCGGCGCGCACGCCAAGGCACTCCTCGAGCAGGACGCCGTGTCGGTCAACGACGAGCCCGAGCACCGGCGCGGGCGGCAGCTCGCCAAGGGCGACCTCGTCACCGTCGGCGTCCAGAAGGCACGGGTGGTCTGAGCCGAGTCTTCACCTCCGGGCTCCTACGGCGTACGACGAAGGACCAAGGACTCTGCCGCATGCTCTGCCCGCACGGGCAGGATGTGCGAGAAGGAGGAGCCATGACAGACACGGCAATCACCCGACCACTGGTCCTGGTCGGGGTCGACGGATCCGAGGAAAGCGCCAACGCGGTCGAGTGGGCGGCCCGATACGCCACTCAGACCGGCGGGACCCTGGAATTGCTCATAGCCTGGTACTGGCCACCGTCCTACGGCTATCCGATGGCGATCTCCGGCTATGACCCGGAGGCAATTGCTCGCGGCGTGGTCGAGAAGGCGGCGGCCGAGCTGAGCCTGCCACCCGAGCGGCTGCGAGTCACCGTTGTCGGCGGCCCCCCGGCCCAGCAGCTCGTCGC
>JANLPD010000421.1:0-6700 GCA_031367045.1 Frankiales bacterium
CAGGCCGCGAGTGTGGCAGGCCCTGCGCGGTGACGCGGGATGCCACAGTGACCCGATGGCCCTGACCGCCGCTCGGCGTTCGTGGCGCGAGCGGATCGACCCGGACTGGGCGACTGCGCTCACCTACTGCCTCGTCGTGTACCTCTGCGTGCGCATCGCACTGTTCGCCCTCGGTCTGCTGACCGTCTCACTGATCCCGATGCAGAGCCCGGTCGGCGTCCCGGGCTGGCCGGCCCAGCCGCAGACCGGTGGCTGGCACAACGCCGTCACCGCGTGGGAACGGGCCGACTCGCTGTGGTTCCTGCGCATCGCCTCGACCGGCTACCGCCTCGACGACAGCAGCGCGGCCTTCTTCCCGCTCTTCCCGATGCTCGTCCGGGCGGTCGCCTGGCTGACCGGGGGGCGCTACCTGCTCGCCGGGTTCGTCGTCTCGAACGTTGCGCTGCTCATCGGCCTGGTCGTGCTGTTCAAGCTGACCGCAGAGGAGTTCGGGGCGCTCCGGGCCCGGCGCACCGTGCTCTACCTGTGTCTGTTTCCGACGGCGTTCTTCTTGTTCTCGCCGTTCTCGGAATCGCTGTTCCTCGCTTTCGCCGTGGGCTCGGTGTACGCCGCCCGGCACCGGCACTGGTTGCTAGCCGGCGGCCTGGGTGCCGGGGCCGCACTGACCCGCAGCGTCGGGATCGCGCTCTGCGTCGTGCTCGCGGTCGAGGCTCTGCACCAGCTGCTCGGCGACCGGCGGGCTTCGCCGTGGAGAGCGCCGAAGGCGGTCGGGGTGCTCGCCGCCTGCGCGATCCCGTCGTTCGGAACCGCCGGCTACCTGTACTACTGGCAGCGCCAAGGCAGTGGCTGGCTGACGCCCTTCCACGCCCAGGGCGGCTGGGACCGGCACCTGTCGGCGCCCTGGCACACGCTCGTGCGCGGCTTCCAGACCGGGACCGACAACCTCGGCGCCTACCCGGGCGGCTACTGGACCATCGACCTCCTGCTCGTTGCGATCGCGTGCGCGCTGGCAGTCTGGGTCGCCCGGCGAGCCCGTCCCTCGTTCGGCGTCTACGCCTGGCTCAGCCTGGTGTTCCCACT
Source organism: Frankiales bacterium (assembly GCA_031367045.1). Taxonomy (GTDB): domain Bacteria; phylum Actinomycetota; class Actinomycetes; order Mycobacteriales; family SCTD01; genus JANLPD01. The sequence continues at coordinate 1,081 of JANLPD010000421.1, forward strand.
GCTGTTCATGTTCGCCGGCCGGCCGCTGATGTCCGTGCCGCGCTTCCTGCTAACGGTGTTCCCGATCTTCTGGGCGCTGGCGAGGTTCAGCGAGCGGTACAAGGCGCACGACCTCGTCGTCGGACTGTCCGCTGCCGGGCTCTGCCTGGTCGGTGCGCTGGCAGTCAGCTGGCTGCCGATCTTCTGAGCCGCACCCCCGTCACGAGCCGCCGATCCGGTGCGCCGGACAGGACGCCGCCGGCCGGGTCGTCGCAATCAGGGTGGTCGCTCTCGACCTGGCGGACCACGTCCAGCTCCGGCCGGAGGATGTCGCGGACGACCAGGCCGGACAGGACGAGCAGGGCCACGTCGCGCAGCAGCACGGCGCCGATGAACCACGTGATGCCGAGCCCCTGGCCGGGCTTGTCGTTGCCGACGAAGAAGTAGAAGCGCGAGAGCAGCACGAGGACCTCGGTCAGCTGCCAGGCCAGGAACGGCCGCCAACGAGGACGCGCCAGGATGGCGAGCGGCAGCAGCCAGATGACGTACTGCGGGCTGAACACCTTGTTGGACAGCAGGAAAGCCACCATCGTCAGGAAGAGCAGCTGCGGGAGCCGCGGTCGACGGGGGGCCCGCCAGGCCAGCAGCAGGATCGGCGCCAGCAGGAGCAGAAACAAGACCGTCACGGACGTGTTCAGCCGGGTCGGCGCCGCGCCGGGGGCCACCTGCTTGTCCAGGACCAGCCCGGCCGCGGCGTCGGCGACCCAGTTCGTCACCTTGCCCCACGTCGTCGCCGAGGTGTCCGACGTCGCATCCCGCGCGGTCTGCAGGGCGAACAGCAACGAGTCCCAGTCGGCGCCGCGGGTCTTGTTCAGCTCAACGAAACGGTAGACCGAGTTGACGCCGGTGACCTGCTTGCCGCCGATCACGGCTTTGGTGGTCGGACGCAGCGCGGACAGTCCTTCGACGCCGATCCGGTCCCAGGGGCTGGCCGCCACCTGCGTCTGCTGCCCGTTGACCTCAGCAAACGACGGACTCACGAGATAGACGGGCACGGTCAGGACAGCGACGCTCGCGACGAGCGCACCTGCTGTCATCGACCACGCACGTACCTGCCTGGCACGCAGGCAAAGGACGAGCAAGGGAAGCAAGAACAGCGCGGGGTAGAGCTTGGTGGCGGTCGCGAGGCCAAGCAGCACCCCCGCGGCCAGCGGCCTTCGGCGGGCCCACTGCAACAGGCCGAGCCCAGCCAGCGCCGCGGCGATCAGGTCCCAGTTGGTCGTTGCGTGCAGGAGCAGGCCAGGGGCTAGGGCAAACATCGCTGCGTCCCAGGTCCGTCGCCGCCCCGCCAGCCGGGCGGTCGTGACGGCGACGACGACCGCGCACGCGGTGAGAAGCGCCCACGTCAGGTCGAAGAAACGCCGCGCCGCCTGATCGTCGGGGAAGACATGGACGATCTTGGCGACGACCCCCATCGCCGCGCCGATGACGACGGGGTACTCCACCGGGTGCTCGAGGTAGGGCCGCGACCCGGGCGACACCACGGCGCCGTCGGCGGCCTTGCGCTGGGCCAGGTCCTCGGCGAAGTAGAGCGCAAAGACATCGGTGTAGCAGGCCCGGGTGTACTGGTACTCGTCCTGCCAGGGGTGCACCCGGCAGGGCGACTTCTGCCACAGGCCGAGCAGGCTCGTGAGCAGCGTCAGCGCGACGATGACCCTGATCGCGGTAGACCGCTTGACCGGGCGACCGTGCCGCCCGAGCCGGCCACCGATGCCACCGACCGCGCCGACGACCACCGGATCAGGACCAGGGGCCGGCAGGTCCCCTGGGGTGGGGGGCCGCTCGAGGGCAGGGGCGCTCACCGGCCCATGTTCGCGCACGCCGGTCCCGAGCACTGCCACGGACACCCGCTCGGTGATGGGTGCACGCTGTCGGTCCACGCGGGGGGCCGGCTATGGGCCAGGACTCGGCCCCTGCCCCTGGGCGCCCGCGGCCGGCAAGCCGCTGCTCCCGATCGACGGGCTCGGCCGGCTGCTCGGCCCGACCGACGCACTCGGCAGGACGGTCGGCAGCGTCGTCGGCCCGCTCGTGGGCACCGCGCTCGAGGTCGGCCTCGCCGACGGCGTCGCTTTCACCGACGGGCTGGCAGAGGCGGTGGGCGGTAGCGACGGAGCGCTCGAGGCCGTTCCGACGCCAGCGCGGGGCGGGAAGGCCAGGACCGGCTGGCCCGCAAGCGCCTCGTCCATGTACGCCTTGAAGATCGCCGCGGGGACCCGGCCGCCGGAGATGCCGCCGGACAAGCCGAGGACGCCACGCAGCGGCCCCTGGTCGGGTCGGCCGACCCAGATGGCGGTGGCCAGCTGCGGCGTGAAGCCGCAGAACCAGGCGTCCACGTTCTGGCTGCTGGTGCCCGTCTTGCCGGCCGTCGGCCGGCCGTCGAGCTTGGCCCTGGTGCCCGTCCCGGGCGGCTCGACGACGGCCTGCATGGCCGCCGTGGCGTCTGCGGCGACGTCGGCCGAGAACGCCTGCGAGGTCGACGGTTTAGCCTGGTACACCGTCTTGCCGCCGGAGAGCACCTGCTGGATGAAGTAGGGCTTGGCCGCCTTGCCTCCGGCTGCGAACGTCGCGTAGCCCGAGGCCTGGTCGATGACGTGGACCTCATAGATGCCAAGCGCGATACCGGCGCCGACCGAGCCGTCGGCACCCTGGAGCGGGACGGCGTCCGGGATGCCGGCCGCGTGGGCGGTCGCCGCCACCTTCATCGGGCCGACCTCGCAGGCCAACCGGAAGTACACCGTGTTGACGGACAGCTGCAGGCCGGTGACCAGGTCGGTCTGGCCTAGCGGCGGGTCGCCCTCGTCGTTCTTGACCGGCTGTCCGCAGATCTGCTGCGGGGTGGAGCCATCAAGCCGGGTGTCAAGGCTCGTTCCCTGCCCCAGCGCTGTCGCCAAGGTGTAGGGCTTGAACGACGAGCCGGGCTGGCGCTTGAAGGTCGAGCCTCCGGCGTAGTCGGTGCCGCCGTTACCGGTCTGGCCCCCGACGTAGGCCCGGACCGCGCCGTCACCGGGCTGGATGCTCACCAGCGCGCCGACCGGGTCCGCCTGACTCTTGGCGAGCGGGATGGCGGCGGCCATGGCCTTGACCGCAGCAGCCTGGTCCTTCTTGTCGACGGTGGTACGGATCGTCAAGCCGCCGGCGGCCACGAGGTCTTTGAGCGTCGCGTTCTGGTCGAGCTCGTCCTCGACCTGGCCGATGAGGTAGCCCTTCGGACCGCTGCGGTCGTTGCTGGTACCGCCGGCGGACGGCGGAAGGACCTTCGGGTAGACCGCGGCGCGGCGGTCGGCGTCTGCCAACCAGCCCTTCTTGACCATGCCGTCCAGGACGTAGTCCCAGCGCTGCCTGGCCCGCTCGGGGTGCTTCGCCGGGTCGTAGCCGGCGGGCGAGCGGATGCTGCTTGCGAGCACGGCCGACTGGGCGACCGTGAGGTCCTTGGCGCTGACATTGAAGTACTTGCGCGACGCGGCCTCGATGCCGTTGGCCCCGCGGCCGAAGTAGATGGTGTTGAGGTAGTCCTCCAGGATCTGGCTCTTGCTCTCCGTGCGCGACAGCTTGATAGCCAGGAACACCTCCTTCAGCTTGCGGGTGTAGGTCCGCTCGGTGGACAGGAACGCGTTCTTCGCGTACTGCTGGGTGATCGTCGAACCGCCCTGCTGGACCCCGCCGCCGCCCTTGAGGTTGGTGAAAAGCGCGCGTCCGATCCCGCGCGGGCTGATGCCCGGCTCGGTGTAGAAACCGCGGTCCTCGGCAGCGAGGACGGCTTTCTGGGCCGGGTCGGAGACCTGGTCGATCTTGACGAGCACGCGGTTCTGGGCGCCGATGCGGGCTATCTCGGACCCGTCCGAGTAGCTGATCACCGTCGTCTGCGCGGTAACGAGCTTGCTAGGTGGCGGGACGACGGTGAGCGCGTAGCCGACGAGGCACAGGATCACGAGCAGCAGCGAGCCGCTCACCGTCGCCAGGAGGATCCGCTTCTTCCACGACATGGCTCTGAGCCGGCGACCGAGTTTCACGCGGTCAGTGTCCCCTGCCGTGATCGCGGCGACACCGCCCCCGTGGTCACCGGCGGATCACGAGGACTCCCTGTGCGGGGTTTCGTTCACCTCACAGACACGCCCAGGTCGCCCAATGTTGCGCAACCGTCGCACTTCGACGTACTCTCGTCCTCTCGCAGCGATGTATCGCCGCGATACATACGGGTAAATCATGCTGCTCGGGAAGGGGACGTCACATGCTCGAGCTCGCCGTCCTCGGACTGCTCCACGAGTCGCCGCTGCATGGCTACGAGCTGCGTCAGCGGCTCAAGGCCACCCTGGGCACCTTCCGGGCGTTCTCCTATGGCTCGCTCTACCCGACGCTGCGGCGCATGCACGAGGCCGGCTACATCGCGCAGGACGAGCCGGACACCGACGTGGTCGCCGGCGCCCCGCCCCTCACGGGCCGGCGCGGCAAGATCGTCTACAAGCTCACCGCCGACGGCAAGGAGAAGCTCCAGGAGCTGCTCGCCGAAGCCGGCCCCTCCTCCTGGGAGGACGAGACGTTCGGCGTGCACTTCGCTTTCTTCGCCCAGACCGACCCCGAGGTGCGGGTGCGCATCCTGGAGGGGAGGCGTAACCGTCTTGAGGAGCGCCGCGAGGGGGTGCGCGCCTCACTGGCCCGCACCCGCGCCCGCGTGGACAAGTACACGCTCCAGCTGCAGGAACACGGGCTGGACGGCGTCGAGCGCGAGGTCCGCTGGCTCACCGAGCTGATCGAGACCGAGCGGCAGAACCGTCCGACCAGCAACACCCCGACCAGCAACACCCCGACCAGCCCACAGCCCTAGCTCACCCCAACGAAAGAGGAGTCACCCGCCATGGGTTCCATCCGCGTCGCCATCGTCGGCGTCGGCAACTGCGCCGCGTCGCTGGTCCAGGGCGTCGAGTACTACCGCGACGCCGACCCGTCCCAGCGGGTGCCGGGCCTCATGCACGTCCAGCTCGGCGCCTACCACATTCGCGACATCGAGTTCGTCGCTGCGTTCGATGTGGATGCCAAGAAGGTCGGCCGTGATCTGTCGGAGGCCATCTTCGCCAGCGAGAACAACACGATCAAGATCGCCGACGTACCCCCGATGGACATCACGGTGCAGCGGGGCACCACGCTCGACGGCCTCGGCAAGTACTACCGCGAGACCATCGAGGAGTCCGACGAGACGCCCGTCGACGTCGTCCAGGCCCTCCGGGACGCCCGGGTCGACGTCCTGATCTGCTACCTGCCCGTCGGGTCCGAGCAGGCCGCGAGGTTCTACGCGCAGGCTTGCATCGACGCCAAGGTCGCGTTCGTCAACGCGCTGCCCGTCTTCATCGCCGGCACCCCAGAGTGGGCCGAGAAGTTCCGCGCTGCTGGCGTCCCGATCGTCGGTGACGACATCAAGAGCCAGGTCGGCGCGACCATCACCCACCGCGTGATGGCCAAGCTGTTCGAGGACCGCGGCGTCATCCTGGACCGCACCTACCAGCTCAACGTCGGCGGCAACATGGACTTTAAGAACATGCTCGAGCGCGACCGCCTGGAGTCCAAGAAGATCTCCAAGACGCAGGCC
>JANLPD010000601.1:0-5510 GCA_031367045.1 Frankiales bacterium
GTCGCACGACCTCGACGACCGGCCCGGTGACCCGGTCGTCGTGGAGCAGTGGCTCGGCGGGCCCGCCCGCTCCTACGCTCGCCGCCCGCCCACCGTCGTCGACGCCCTCGACCGGGCGGTCCGGCGCTGGCCCGACCGCACCCTGTTCCTCGACATGGACAGGGCGGTGTCGTACGCCGGGTTTGCCCGCCTCGTCGAGACCGCGGCTGCCTCCCTGCGCGGCCGCGGGCTCGTGGCCGGCGACGCGGTCGCCGTCGCCTCCGGCAACACCCTCGAGCTCGCTGTCCTGCTGTTCGCCTGCGCGCGGGCGAGGATGGTCATGGTGGGCCTGAACACGCGGCTGGCACCGCCGCAGTGGGCCTACATGGTCGAGCACGCCCGCACCCGGTTGTCCCTGGCAGCAGCAGGTTTCGACCTCGAGGGTGCGGCACCGATGGCCACCGTCCTGGCGGAGGCAGAGCCGAGGGACTGGGCCTATGACCCGGTGCTGGAGCCATCCCAACGGCCCGCGGAGTCCTCGACGTACGCCGTGGTCTACACGTCCGGCACCACGGGACGGCCGAAGGCGAGCCAGGTCGTGCACCGGGCATCGGTGCACTCCGCGATGAGCTACCAGCGGGTGCTGCAGCTCGGCCCGGTCGACACGACGGCCGTGCTTTTCCCGATGTACTACATCTCGGCGATGCACGCCCACGTCCTGCCGGCGGTGCTCACGGGGGCGCGCTGCGTGCTGGTCGACACGCAGTCGCCTCGCGACTACGTCGCCCTGCTCCGTGAGCACGACGTGTCGTGGGCCTACGCCGTGCCGTCGTGGTGGCGGTTGTGCCTGCGGGTCGAGGGTTTTCGCGACCTGCCGGCGTTGACCCGGGTGGCGGCCGGTGGGGCGCCCTTCCCGGTCGACCTCGTCACAGCGCTGCGAGCCCGGCTGCCGGGGGTGCGGCTGCACGACGTCTACGGCTTGTCCGAGACCCACTCCCCCGGCTGCATCGCGCTGGATGACGACCTGCGCGAGCGACCCTCCAGCGTCGGCCGCACGCTGGACTGCATGGAGGCCGAGGTCAGGGCGGAGGACGCAACCCCCTTGCCGGCAGGGGTTCCAGGCCAGCTGTGGCTGCGTGGGTCCCTCGTCACGACCGGCTATCTGCACGACGAAGATGCAACCGCTGCAGCGATCGTCGACGGCTGGTTCGACACCGGTGACGTGGCCCGCATGGACGACGGCGGCTACGTGACGGTGCTCGACCGGACCAAGGACATGATCAACCGTGGCGGCACCAAGATCTTCTCGGCCGAGGTCGAAGAGCTCCTGCGCCGCCACCCCGGCATCGAGGACGCCGCCGTCGTCGGCATACCCGACGCCGTTGCTGGCGAGGCGGTGGCCGCCTTCGTCGTCGTGTCCTCGCCGGTGACCGCCCCCGAGGTGCGCGCCTGGGTGCGCGCCGGCATGGCCGACTACGCAGCACCCAAGGTGGTCGAGGTCGTGGACGCGCTCCCCCGCAACGCCGTGGGCAAGACCGACAAGCCCGCACTGCGGGCCCGACTGGCAGGGACGTGAAGGTGCTCCACCACTTCTACGACGGGCAGCGCCAGGCGCCGCTCGCAGACCAGACCTCACCGGTCCTGGACCCCAGCACCGGCCAGCCCTACGACACCTCACCCGTCGCGGGACCGGCCGACCTGGCCGCGGCCTTCGACAGTGCTGCCCGAGCTTTCCCGCTCTGGCGCGACACCCCACCAGCCGCCCGGATGCGTGCCCTGCTGCGCCTGGCCGATGCCCTCGAGTCGGCAGGAGAGCAGTTCGCCGACGCGGAATGCCGCAACACCGGCAAGCCGCGCGCGACCTGGGTGCACGACGAGCTCCACCACGTCGTCGATGTCATCCGCTTCTCTGCCGGGGCGTCGCGGGTGCCCGAGGGGCTCGCTGCCGGGGAGTACGCCGCCGGCCACACCTCGGTACTGCGTCGGGAGCCAGTCGGCGTCGTAGCCCAGATCACCCCGTGGAACTACCCGCTGATGATGGCGACCTGGAAGTGGGCGCCAGCCGTGGCCGCCGGCAACACCGTCGTCCTCAAACCGGCCGAGACGACGCCGGTCACGCCGCTGATGCTCGCCGAGCTGGCCGCCGAGCACCTACCGCCGGGCGTCCTCAACGTCGTCTGCGGCGGCCGCACAACCGGTGCGGCGATGGTCGCGCACCCGGCCCCCGCGATGGTCGCACTGACCGGCTCGGTACGGGCCGGCCGGGAGGTCATGGCGGCAGCAGCCGCGACGGTAAAGCGGCTCCACCTCGAGCTCGGCGGAAAGGCACCGGTGCTCGTCTTCGACGACTGCGACCTCGAGCACACCGTCGCCGGCCTGCTGTCCCTCGGCTTCTACAACGCCGGGCAGTCGTGCACCGCCGCGACCAAGGTCCTTGCCACACCGAAGGTCTACGACGAGCTGGTCGCGCGGCTGGCCGCCGGCGCGGCCGACCTGAAGACCGGTGCCCCGGACGAGGCGGCTGCCTTCGGGCCGCTGAACAACCCGGTCCAGCTCGCGCGCGTCGCCGGTCTGGTCGAGAGACGAGCGGCCCATACGGAGGTCGTCGCCGGCGGTAGCCCGTTGGCCCGGGACGGCTTCTTCTTCCCGCCGACGGTCGTTGCGGGAGTGCGCCAAGGCGACGAGCTGGCGACCGAGGAGGTCTTCGGGCCCGTCCTGACGGTGCAGCGGGTGGGCGACGAGGCGGCCGCCATCGCCACCGCCAACGCGACGGACTACGGCCTCGCGGCCAGCGTGTGGACCAGCGACGTGGCGCGAGCCGGGCGGGCCGCGCGGTTGCTCGACTTCGGCGCCGTCTGGGTCAACTGCCACTCGGTGCTCGCCACCGAGATGCCGCACGGCGGCTACGCCTCCTCGGGTTTCGGCAGCGACCTGTCGGCGTTCTCGCTGCGGGACTACACCCGCCTCAAGCACGTCGTCACACACCTCGGGACTCCGGTGCCCGGTTGAGCACCGCAGCTCCCGTTGCCTCAAGCGGAAGCGAGCAAGCCGCCTGTCAGCAGGCCGGGAGCTCCGCCATGACGCGCGCGCGCTCCGCCATGACGGTCAACCGCCGCGCGATGGCCGACAGGGTCTGCGCCCTCAGGCGGTAGACCCTCGTCCGACCGCAGACCGTGCTCTCCACCAGCCCCGCCTCGCGGAGCACCTTGAGGTGGTGACTCACGAGCGGCTGCGAGATCCCGAGCTCCAGGACGAGCTCGCGCTGCGAGAGCTGGTGGCGCTCGAGCAGCCGCAGCACCGTCTGGCGGTGCGGCTCGGCGAGCGCGTTGAGCAGCGTCGTCGCGTAGAGCACCCGCCCGTCCCGGGCCTCGTTCCGGACCTCAACCCGGCTCTCGTTCCGGACCTCAGCCCGGATCTCACTGCGTCCCTCCACGATCGCCCCTCTCAGCCCCTGCCGACCTGCTCCACCACACTGTTCGGCCCGGAGGCCCTGCGGCGCAAGTCCCGGGCCGCACCGGGCCCGCGAGCCCGCTACGCTCATGCATCACCGTTTGTGACCGGAGGTCCCTGCCGCATGACCCGCATCGCCGTCTGCGGCGGCGTCTACAGCAACCCGTATGCGCTGCGCGCCTTCCTCGACGACGCACGCGCACGGGGCGCGGAGCGGCTGTACTGCCTCGGTGACCTCGGCGGCTATGGCGCCGAACCCGATGCCGTGTGGCCGCTGCTGGTCGAGCACGACGTCACGGTCGTCGCGGGCAACTACGACGTTGCGATCGGCCGCGGGGACACCGACTGCGGGTGCGGCTACACCGATCCGCGGGACAACGAGTTCGCGCAGCTGATGTACGACTTCACCCTCGCCCACACCTCGCGCGCCTACGCACAGTGGATGACCACGCTGCCGACCGAGCGCCGGTTCCGGCTCGAGGGCGTCGACGTGCACCTCGTGCACGGATCGACCCTTGCCCTCAACGACTTCTGGTGGGAGTCGCTCGATGAGACCCAGCAGCGCATGCGGGTGCAGGAGTCCGGCGCCGACCTCGTCATGTGCACCCACTCGGGCCTGCCGTGGCAGAAGCAGGTCGGCCACACCCTCGTCGTGAACGTCGGCGTCCTGGGCCGGCCGGCCAACGACGGCCGACGCGAGGTCTGGTACGCCCTGGTCGACCTCATCGACGGCACCGCTACTGCGGAGCTGGTCCCGCTCGCCTACGACTGGGAGTCCCAGGCCGCCTCGATGCGCGCCGCCGGGCTGCCCGAGGCCTTCGTCGAGACGGTCGAGACCGGCTGGTGGACCACCTGCCTCGAGGTCGTCCCGCCGTTCGAGCGCAGCAGGGGCCGCTACCAGCTCTACCGGTCCGCCCTCCCCGACTCCTTCGACCAGGAGCAGGTCAGCTGGGCGGATGCGCCAGAGGTGGTCGACGACGGCCTGCCCGTCGTACCGCTGTTCGGCTCGGCGCTGTTCCCGCCGCGCCTGTGGCTCTACACGAACTTCCACTGCAACCTCGCCTGCAGCTACTGCTCGGTGGCCAGCAGCCCGCAGGCACGCAAGCGGTCGGTCGGCCTCGAGCGGGTCAAGATGCTGGTGGACGAGGCGGTCACCGAGGGCTTCACCGAGCTCTACCTGACCGGCGGCGAGCCGTTCCTGGAGCCCGACATCGTCGAGATGGTGCTCTATGCGACCGAGCAGCTCGACGTCGTCCTGCTCACCAACGGGATGCTCTACCAAGGCTGGCGGCTCGAGCAGCTCAACCGCCTTGCCGGCTGCGAGCGGCTGGTGCTGCAGACCTCGATCGACGCCGCGTCCCCGCCGGGCCACGACGTCAACCGCGGTGTGGGCTCGTGGCAGAAGGCGATGGACGGGCTCCGCCTCGCCAAGGACCTCGGGCTGCCGGTCCGTGTCGGCATGACCTCCACGCCGCAGAGCTCCGGCGAGGTCGAGCCGCTGCGGGTGCTACTCGCCGATATGGGCATCACGGGCAAGGATTTCGCCGTACGCCCGCTCGTCGCGCGCGGCGTCTCCACCGAGGGCGCCGAGATAGCCGACACCAACACCGTGCCGGAGCTGGCTGTCACGGCCGACGGGGTGCACTGGCACCCCGCCGGAGCCGACGTCCAGACCAGCCCAGACATGCTGCTGGCGCGCCACCCGTCGGCCGACGACTGGGTGCCGCTGGCCGAGGCCAAGCGGCTCGCCGTCGAACGCTTCCTCGTGCTCCGTCGCAACGACGGTTCCATGCCCCTGGTCTACAACTGCGCCGTCTAAGAGAGGTCTGTCTTGTCGATCACCACTGCCCCCGAGGTCGAGCAGGCCGTCTCCGAGCGCTACGGCGCCGGGGCCCAGGCCGTCGAGGCAGCCCTGTGCTGCCCCGTCGACTACGACCCCCGCTTCCTGGCCGCCATCCCGGCGGAGGTGCTGGACCGCGACTACGGCTGCGGTGACCCGAGCACCCACCTGCGCGAGGGCGAGACCGTCCTTGACCTCGGCAGCGGCGGCGGAAAGATCTGTTTCATCGCCTCGCAGGTCG